>NZ_LOYP01000020.1:0-151092 GCF_001526365.1 Burkholderia sp. MSMB1835 | reverse complement strand
GAGACAGACTCGTTATAGGGTCAAGCGAACAAGTGCATGTGGTGGATGCCTTGGCGATCACAGGCGATGAAGGACGCGGTAGCCTGCGAAAAGCCCCGGGGAGCTGGCAAACAAGCTTTGATCCGGGGATGTCCGAATGGGGAAACCCACTCCTTATGGAGTATCCATGGCTGAATACATAGGCCATGTGAAGCGAACGCGGTGAACTGAAACATCTAAGTAACCGCAGGAAAAGAAATCAACCGAGATTCCCAAAGTAGTGGCGAGCGAAATGGGATGAGCCTTGCACTCTTTATTTGTATTGTTAGCCGAACGCTCTGGAAAGTGCGGCCATAGCAGGTGATAGCCCTGTAGGCGAAAACAGTATGAAAGAACTAGGTGTGCGACAAGTAGGGCGGGACACGTGAAATCCTGTCTGAAGATGGGGGGACCATCCTCCAAGGCTAAATACTCGTGATCGACCGATAGTGAACCAGTACCGTGAGGGAAAGGCGAAAAGAACCCCGGGAGGGGAGTGAAATAGATCCTGAAACCGCATGCATACAAACAGTCGGAGCCTCGTAAGGGGTGACGGCGTACCTTTTGTATAATGGGTCAGCGACTTACGTTCAGTAGCAAGCTTAACCGTATAGGGCAGGCGTAGCGAAAGCGAGTCCGAATAGGGCGTTCAGTTGCTGGGCGTAGACCCGAAACCAGGTGATCTATCCATGGCCAGGATGAAGGTGCGGTAACACGTACTGGAGGTCCGAACCCACTAACGTTGAAAAGTTAGGGGATGAGCTGTGGATAGGGGTGAAAGGCTAAACAAACCTGGAAATAGCTGGTTCTCTCCGAAAACTATTTAGGTAGTGCCTCGTGTCTCACCTTCGGGGGTAGAGCACTGTCATGGTTGGGGGGTCTATTGCAGATTACCCCGCCATAGCAAACTCCGAATACCGAAGAGTGCAATCACGGGAGACAGACATCGGGTGCTAACGTCCGGTGTCAAGAGGGAAACAACCCAGACCGCCAGCTAAGGTCCCCAAATATAGCTAAGTGGGAAACGAAGTGGGAAGGCTAAAACAGTCAGGAGGTTGGCTTAGAAGCAGCCACCCTTTAAAGAAAGCGTAATAGCTCACTGATCGAGTCGTCCTGCGCGGAAGATGTAACGGGGCTAAGCTATATACCGAAGCTGCGGATGCGTGCTTGCACGCATGGTAGGAGAGCGTTCCGTAAGCCTGCGAAGGTGCGTTGAAAAGCGTGCTGGAGGTATCGGAAGTGCGAATGCTGACATGAGTAGCGATAAAGGGGGTGAAAGGCCCCCTCGCCGTAAGCCCAAGGTTTCCTACGCAACGTTCATCGGCGTAGGGTGAGTCGGCCCCTAAGGCGAGGCAGAAATGCGTAGCTGATGGGAAGCAGGTCAATATTCCTGCACCATTGTTAGATGCGATGGGGGGACGGATCGCGGAAGGTTGTCCGGGTGTTGGAAGTCCCGGTCGCTGCATTGGAGAAGGCGCTTAGGCAAATCCGGGCGCGCAATTCAAGGGTGTGGCGCGAGCTCCTTAGGGAGCGAAGCAATTGGAAGTGGTTCCAAGAAAAGCCTCTAAGCTTCAGTCTAACGATGACCGTACCGCAAACCGACACAGGTGGGCGAGATGAGTATTCTAAGGCGCTTGAGAGAACTCGGGAGAAGGAACTCGGCAAATTGGTACCGTAACTTCGGGATAAGGTACGCCCTTGTAGCTTGACTGGCCTGCGCCAGGAGGGTGAAGGGGTTGCAATAAACTGGTGGCTGCGACTGTTTAATAAAAACACAGCACTCTGCAAACACGAAAGTGGACGTATAGGGTGTGACGCCTGCCCGGTGCCGGAAGATTAAATGATGGGGTGCAAGCTCTTGATTGAAGTCCCGGTAAACGGCGGCCGTAACTATAACGGTCCTAAGGTAGCGAAATTCCTTGTCGGGTAAGTTCCGACCTGCACGAATGGCGTAACGATGGCCACACTGTCTCCTCCCGAGACTCAGCGAAGTTGAAGTGTTTGTGATGATGCAATCTACCCGCGGCTAGACGGAAAGACCCCATGAACCTTTACTGTAGCTTTGCATTGGACTTTGAACCGATCTGTGTAGGATAGGTGGGAGGCTATGAAACCGGAACGCTAGTTTCGGTGGAGCCGTCCTTGAAATACCACCCTGGTTTGTTTGAGGTTCTAACCTTGGCCCGTGATCCGGGTCGGGGACAGTGCATGGTAGGCAGTTTGACTGGGGCGGTCTCCTCCCAAAGCGTAACGGAGGAGTACGAAGGTACGCTAGGTACGGTCGGAAATCGTGCTGATAGTGCAATGGCATAAGCGTGCTTAACTGCGAGACCGACAAGTCGAGCAGGTGCGAAAGCAGGTCATAGTGATCCGGTGGTTCTGTATGGAAGGGCCATCGCTCAACGGATAAAAGGTACTCTGGGGATAACAGGCTGATACCGCCCAAGAGTTCATATCGACGGCGGTGTTTGGCACCTCGATGTCGGCTCATCTCATCCTGGGGCTGTAGCCGGTCCCAAGGGTATGGCTGTTCGCCATTTAAAGAGGTACGTGAGCTGGGTTTAAAACGTCGTGAGACAGTTTGGTCCCTATCTGCCGTGGGCGTTGGATATTTGAAGGGGGCTGCTCCTAGTACGAGAGGACCGGAGTGGACGAACCTCTGGTGTACCGGTTGTCACGCCAGTGGCATCGCCGGGTAGCTATGTTCGGAAGAGATAACCGCTGAAAGCATCTAAGCGGGAAACTCGCCTTAAGATGAGATATCCCTGGGGACTAGATCCCCTTGAAGGGTCGTTCGAGACCAGGACGTTGATAGGTCGGGTGTGTAAGCGCAGTAATGCGTTCAGCTAACCGATACTAATTGCCCGTAAGGCTTGATCCTATAACAAGTCTGCCTTAACAGGACTTGTTGATTCTCGTGTGCGATACGCACAACCTCATTACTGCTTCTTCCAAGATTGGTTGCGCTGCGAAGCAACGCAACAACCCTCTTTGCCTGATGACCATAGCGAGTCGGTCCCACCCCTTCCCATCCCGAACAGGACCGTGAAACGACTCTACGCCGATGATAGTGCGGATTCCCGTGTGAAAGTAGGTAATCGTCAGGCTCCCTTAGCCAGAAACCCCCGCCCGATCAGGCGGGGGTTTTTGCATTGGCGCGGCGAAAATATGCGGTGCAGGCGGAAAGCGTCACCCAGCCTATCGGCGTTAACACTCCGGCACCGCATCAACTGCAACATCAAATCCCATCAATCGCTCCTATCTTTCGCGATTCAATCGATTATTGATCGTATCCTCGATCAAGATCGCAACTTGCGCGCCGCAGCGTATCGTCGGGCGCGCTTGTGCGACCAACTTTCCGCTTCCTGGAGCCGGCCACGTCATCCCGTTTTCGACCGGCTAATCCAAAATCGGCGCGAAACCGGCGCTTTATTCGGCGGGTCCACGTAAAATTTGCGAATCCCCCTCTCTGCATTCAAAACGATGAACGCCGCCCCCCAGGTAGCCCGGGCTGTTTGCCCGCATGATTGTCCGGACACGTGCGCGATGCGGGTGACCGTCGAGAACGGCAAGGCAATCAAGGTCACGGGCGATCCCGACCATCCGCCGACGCAGGGCGTGTTGTGTACGAAGGTCAGCCGATACGCGGATCGCGTTCATCATCCCGATCGCCTCACTGTCCCGCTCAAGCGGGTCGGCCCGAAGGGAGAGGGGCGCTTCGTGCCGATCAGCTGGAGCGAAGCGTTCGACGAGATAGGACGTCGCCTCGGTGAAATTGCCGCACGCGCGCCAGAAGCGATCGTGCCGTACAGCTATGCCGGAACGATGGGGCTCGTGCAAGGCGAGGGCATTGCCCAGCGATTCTTCCACAAGCTCGGCGCGTCGCGGCTGGAGCGGACGATCTGCGCGGCAGCCGGCGCAGCGGGGCTGCGATATACCTACGGCGGCAGTGTCGGCATGCACCTTGAATACTTCGAGGAAAGCGAGCTGATTCTGATATGGGGCGCGAATCCGATTGCATCGAGCCTGCACTTCTGGACCCGCGCGCAGGAAGCGAAGCGCCGTGGCGCGCGTCTTGTCGCGATCGACCCATATCGTTCGCTGACCGCGGAGAAATGCCATCAGCACATCGCACTGAAGCCCGGTACCGATGGTGCATTTGCGCTCGGCATGATGCATGTGCTGATTACCGAAAACCTGCTCGATCACGATTACATCGCCGACCATACGCTCGGCTTCGACGCGCTCAAGACGCGCGCACTGTCCTATCCGCCGGAACGCGTGGCGGAGATCTGCGGCATCGATGCGTCGGTGCTGATCGATCTTGCGCGTCGCTACGGCGCTACCCGGAAGGCATCGATCCGCCTCAATTACGGCATGCAGCGTGTTCGCGGCGGCGGCAATGCTGTGCGCGCGATTGCCAGCCTGCCGGCGCTGACGGGAGCGTGGCGCGATCGGGCAGGCGGCCTGCTGCTCTCCTCGTCGGAATCGGCGCCCGTCAATCAGGCCGCGCTGCTGCGTCCGGACCTGATGCCGGGTTGGCCGCACAAGCTGCCTCGCATCATCAACATGAACGCGATCGGCGACGCGCTGCTGCATCCGGGGGACGCGACGTTCGGGCCGAAAGTCGAAGCAGTGATCGTGTACAACTCGAATCCGGTGGCGGTTGCACCGGACTCGTCGAAAGTCGCCGCGGGCTTTGCACGCGACGATTTGTTCACGGTCGTTCTCGAGCACTTCAAGACAGATACGGCCGATTTCGCCGACATTGTATTGCCGGCGACCACGCAGCTCGAACATCTGGATGTCCATAAATCGTATGGCCATACCTACGTGATGGCGAACCTGCCGGCGATTCCGCCGGTGGGAGACGCGCGGCCGAACACGGAGATCTTTCGCGGGATCGCGCGCAGCATGGGACTCGACGAGCCCGCGCTCTATCACAGCGACGAAGAGGTCGCGCGCGCGGCGCTTCGCTGGGACGATCCGGCGCTCGACAGCGACTGGGACACGCTGAAGCGGGTCGGCTGGCTGAAGCTCAAGCTGCCGGAGGCGCCGTTCGCGAGTGGCGGTTTCCGCACGCCCTCCGGCAAGTGCGAGTTCTACAGCCCGCGGCTCGAGCAGATGGGCATGGACCCCGTCCCCGACTACCTGCCGCCGTTCGAATCCACCGAAGCCGCGCCCGAGCTCGCCGCACGCTATCCATTGGCGATGATTTCGCCGCCGGCCCGCCACTTCCTGAACAGCACGTTCGTGAACGTCGACAGCCTGCGTTCGACGGAAGGCGAGCCGCACCTCGACATGCATCCGTCCGACGCCAGCGCTCGCGGCATCGCAGAGGGCGACATCGTCCGCATCTTCAACGACCGCGGCTCGATGCAGGCCCGCGCGCGACTCACCGATCGCGCGCGTGCCGGGCTCGTCGTCGGGTTGTCGATCTGGTGGAAGAAACTGTCGCCGGACGGCAAGAACGCGAACGAGGTGACGAGCCAGGCGCTGACCGATCTGGGCAATTCGGCGACGTTTTACGATTGTCTTGTGGAAGTTGAGCGGATTTGATCGAATATCGCCGTGTGATCAGACAAAATTGACACGCAAGTTCGAAGTGGACATCTAACCCTGTTGTCTCGGGGCGGGGGAGCCGTTACGATGCGTTTTAGCACGACCATTCGAAAATCTGTGAGGAGACGCGCGGTATGGACAAAATTTGGCTGAAATCGTACCCACCCGGCGTTCCAGCCGAAATCGACTCCTCTCCTTATCCGTCCGTCCCGGACCTGCTCGACGAAAGCTTCCGGCAGTATCGCGACCGTACCGCGTTCGTTTGCATGGGCAAGCGGATCACGTACGGCGAACTCGACAAGCTGTCGCGTCAGTTCGGCGCCTGGCTGCAGTCTCGCGGCCTGGCTCGCGGGGCGCGCGTCGCGATCATGATGCCGAACGTGCTGCAGTACCCGCTGACGATCGCTGCGGTCCTGCGCGCCGGCTATACCGTGGTCAACGTCAATCCGCTCTATACGCCGCGCGAGCTCGAGCATCAGCTGAAGGACAGCGGTGCCGAGGCGATCGTCATCCTGGAGAATTTCGCGTCGACGTTGCAGGCCGTCATCGCCAATACGGCCGTCAAGCACGTGGTCGTCGCTTCGATGGGCGACTTGCTGGGCATCAAGGGATGGATCGTCAATTACGTCGTGCGTAACGTGAAGAAGATGGTGCCTGCGTGGCAACTGCCGTCGTTCACGCGCTTCAAGGCCGCGCTCTCGGAGGGCGCACGACAGGCGTTCAAGCCGCAGAAGATCGGCCCCGACGACGTCGCGTTCCTGCAGTACACGGGCGGTACGACCGGCGTTGCGAAGGGCGCGACGCTGCTGCACCGGAACATCGTGTCGAACGTGCTGCAGGCCGGCGCTTGGCATCAGCCGGCCCACGACAAGTACCCGGACGTGAAACAATTCGTGACGGTTGTCGCGCTGCCGCTGTATCACGTGTTCGCACTGACCGTCTGCGGTTTCCTGACGATGCGCACGGGCGGCATGGGCGTCCTTATCCCGAACCCGCGCGACATCGCCGGCATGATCAAGGAACTGAAGGGTTACCGGATCTCGACGATTCCGGCCGTCAACACGCTGTACAACGCGCTGCTGAACCATCCCGACTTCGACCAGCTCGATCTGTCGAAGCTCGTGATCGCCAACGGCGGCGGCATGGCGATCCAGGAAGGCGTCGCGAAGCGGTGGTATGAAAAGACCCGTACTGCGATCATCGAAGGATACGGGCTGTCCGAAACGTCGCCGGTGGCGACCTGCAACCCCGTGACGGCCACCGAATACAGCGGGACGATCGGCTTGCCGCTGCCGTCGACCGAAGTCGCGATTCGCGACGATGCCGGCAATGACGTTGCGCTCGGCGAGCCCGGCGAGATCTGCATTCGCGGGCCGCAGGTGATGGCCGGCTACTGGAACCGGCCGGACGAGACCGCGAAAGTCATGTTCGCGGACGGCTTCTTCAAGACGGGCGACGTCGGCGTGATGGATGCCCGCGGTTACGTGAAGATCGTCGATCGCAAGAAGGACATGATTCTCGTGTCGGGCTTCAACGTGTATCCGAACGAAGTGGAGGACGTGGTGGCGTCGCATCCGGGTGTGTTCGAGGTGGCGGCAGTCGGCGTGCCGGACGAGCATTCCGGCGAAGCCGTGAAGCTATTCGTCGTGAAAAAGGATCCGGCGCTGACCGACAAGGACATCCTTGCTTACTGCAAGGAGCGGCTCACCGGGTACAAGCGGCCGAAGCTGGTCGAATTCCGCACGGAGCTGCCGAAGACGAACGTCGGCAAGATCCTGCGGCGCGAGCTGCGCGACGGACGAGCGTAACGCGCGCAGCGATACGGTTGAACGAGAAGCCCGGCCTGTTGCCGGGTTTTTTTGTTTGCGGCTGCGGGGGAAGTGCCTGTTTCGTGCGGAGGTGGCCGCAACCCTTGCTCCGAGTTGACGGCTCGGGACGGCGCACGCGGCGTGGTCTATCGCGACCCGCGACCCGCGACCCGCGACCCGCCACCCGCCACCCGCCACCCGCCAACATTCCCGCCCCGTCAGAAAAGAAAAAGGCGCCCGAAGGCGCCTTCAATATGCTGCGGCTTGTCAGACAAGCTGATTAGAACTTGTGACGGATACCGACGCGTGCTGCGACCTGGTTGCTGGTGCTCGACCCGGCCAGACCGTTGATCGCTGCCGTTGCCTTCAGGACGTTGCCGTTCGAATCGAGCACGTTGCCCGATGCGTGCTGGTACACGCCGATCACGTAGACGTCGGTGCGCTTCGACAGGAAGTAGTCGACGCCCAGCGAGCCCTGGTGGTACTTGGCTGCCGAGTTGCCGTCGATCTTGCTGCCTTGCGTGTAGTCGTACGCCGCGCCGAGGATCAACGCCGGCGTCAACTGGTACTTGAAGTTGATTTCGCCGTTGTTGAACGTCGCGGTCTGGTTCACGAACGGGCCTGCCGAGAAGCCCTTGAACTTCGTGTTCGAGTACGTCGCGCCGATCGTCGCTGCGCCGAACGTGTACGCGCCGCCTGCACCGATGACCTGATACGTGTTCGCGTTGTTCGCGTACGCGCCGTAGATCGGCGACGAGACCGACGACGAAGCGGAACCGTTGTTGAACATGCCGCCGAACTGGTTCGGCGTACGTGCGTTCAAGTAACCGACGCCGAGGACCAGCGGGCCGTTGTTGTAGCCTGCGCCGAGCGACCAGACCTGGTTCTTCGAGAACTGGCCAGCCTGGCCGCCGAAGCTGTACAGGCCGCCGAACGTGAGGCCGCCGTAGCTCTGGCTCGTGAACTTGACCGCGTTGTTCACGCGATACGCGTTGTTGAAGTTGTCGAGGTCGCCCGGGTGAGCGGCGATGTAGCCGCCCCACTGGTCGCCTGCCTCGAGCGGGCCGACGAAGTCGACGACGGAGTCGTACTGACGACCCAGCGTGACCGTACCGTACGGGCTCGACAGGCCGACGTAAGCCTGACGACCGAACATCAGGCCGCCTTGACCGAGCTTGCCGCTGTTCACGTCGAAACCGTTTTCGAGGGTGAAGATCGCCTTCAGGCCGCCACCGAGGTCTTCGGTGCCGCGCAGGCCGAAGCGGCTGCCTTGCATCACGCCGCTGGCCATGCTGTACAGGTGCTTGCCGCCTGCGTTGTTGTTGAAGAGCAGGCCTTCATCGATGATGCCGTAAAGCGTCACGCTGCTTTGCGCATGGGCAGCGCCAGCGAACGCGCCCAGCGCGACGAGCGCGAGAAGCGACTTTTTCATTAACGGATCTCCAAGAATCACTGAATTTTTTTGGCGGGGCGGATAGTTATGTTCTGTTGACGGGCCCCATCAACTTCGCAAGAAGTCGCACGTAATGTAGCAAAGCCGTTTTTTGCCACAAAGCGAAATGCTGCAGCTCAACGCCGCTATGTTTCCTTTATGCAACAATGGTTAAAATCACGGGTTAACCGCAATTTCCGCTGAATAATCAAGTCGGTTACGCGGCGGGCTCGTGCCCTTGCCGCGCGCAGCGGCACCTGCAGCCAGGAGAACAGGATGGTGTTGGATGAACTGATCAGCGAATTCGATCGCGGCCTGCGGTCGCTGACCGGCATTAGCCGGATGAGCCGGCCGGTGCCCGTGCCGGCCGATGCGCCCGACGTCGAACTGACGCCCGCCGAACGCACGCGCGCGGCCGGGCTGATGCGCGTGAATCACGTCGGGGAGGTCTGCGCGCAGGCGCTCTACCAGGCGCAGAAGCTCACCGCGCGCACGGCGTCGGCGAAGGCGATGTTCGAGGAGGCCGCGCGCGAGGAGGAGGACCACCTCGCATGGACCGCGCACCGCCTGAAGGAACTCGATTCGCGCCCGAGCCTGCTGAACCCGCTTTGGTATGCCGGCGCGCTCGCGATCGGCGTGACGGCCGGCACGCTCGGCGACAAGGTCAGCCTCGGCTTCATGGCCGAGACGGAGCGCCAGGTCGAGAGCCACCTCGAAGGCCACATGTCCGAGCTGCCGGCGGCCGACACCGCGTCGCGCGCGATCGTCGACCAGATGCGGATCGACGAGGTCAAGCACGGCAAGGCCGCGACCGACGCCGGCGGCATCGAGCTGCCGCTGCCTGCGCGGATGCTGATGCGCGCCGCGTCGAAAGTCATGACGAGCACTGCGTACTATCTCTGAGATTTGCGCCGGGGTGGCGTGGGACGCCGCCCCGGTTCGCCGCCCCCGATACCGTCCGCTCACTCCTCGTTTTCCCGCCCCCGAAAGCCCCGTCCACACGCCCGTCTGGCCCGCCTTTCTCACGTATCACCTTCACAAGTTGCACTAGCTCATTCATTTATAACGGTTTTTGGAATGAGGGGCCGCATGAGCATGTGCGCGTAAGTCCTTGTTCTAACTAACAAAATTCGTCAAAAAAGCGAGCCGCTCCCTTGACCGTGCCACACCCTTCCTCTAAAGTGGGAGACAGTGTGAGAAAGTGTATTTTTGTGTGATTTAGCAGGCTATTCCGGCTAAATTCTCAGCATTGAGCGGGTGCTTCGGTGCCCTGAACGGGAGAGCGGAAAGTGTTCCAAGGGGCGTCGGCGCTGACGCTCGATGCGAAAGGGCGGATGTCGGTGCCGGCTCGCTATCGCGAAGCGCTGCAAGGACAGGCAGAAGGACGGGTGACTGTGACCAAGCACCCGGACGGCTGCCTGTTGCTGTTTCCGCGCCCCGAATGGGAAGTGTTCCGTGCCAAGATCGCCGCGCTGCCGATGGACGCCCATTGGTGGCGGCGAATTTTTCTCGGCAATGCGATGGACGTCGATCTCGACAGCGCGGGCCGGATTCTTGTATCGCCCGAGCTGCGCATGGCAGCCGGACTGGAAAAGGAAGTCATGTTGTTGGGAATGGGTAGTCACTTCGAGCTGTGGGATTCGCAGACCTACAACGCGAAGGAGCAGGCAGCGATGGCGCAGGGCATGCCCGACGCGCTGAAGAATTTCACGTTCTGATTGCGGTGACGGAGACGCCCGCGATGGGAAACGAATTGCGGCATCGGACGGTGCTGTTGGATGAGGCGGTCGAGTCGCTCGTGACGCGGCCGGACGGCGTGTATGTCGACGGCACGTTCGGGCGTGGCGGTCACAGCCGCGCGGTGCTCGCGCGGCTGGCGCCGGCCGGGCGGCTGATCGCGTTCGACAAGGATCCGAGGGCGATCGAGACGGCGCAGGGCATCGAGGATGCGCGCTTCTCGATCGTGCACGACAGCTTTGCATCGATGCGCGACGCGCTTGCGGCGCGCGGCGTCGAGAAGGTGGCAGGGGTGTTGCTGGACCTGGGCGTGTCCTCGCCGCAGGTGGACGATCCGGCGCGCGGCTTCAGCTTCCGCGCCGATGGTCCGCTGGACATGCGAATGGATCCGACGCGTGGCGAGTCGGCGGCCGAATGGCTCGCGCGGGCGTCGGTGCAGGAATTGACGGAGGTGATACGGGATTATGGGGAAGAACGGTTTGCTTTTCAGATTGCAAAGGCGCTTGTTGCTCGCCGGGCAGAGTCCGACCGTCTTGGGCCTCTCGACACCACGGGCGAGCTTGCCCAAATCGTGGGTCACGTCGTCAAAACCCGTGAGAAGGGCAAGGATCCGGCAACCCGCACCTTTCAGGCTATACGGATTCACGTCAATCAAGAGCTTGCGGACCTGCAAGTCGTACTAGACGCGGCATTGTCGTTGCTGGAGCAAGGGGGGCGGCTGGTGGTCATCAGCTTTCATTCACTCGAGGACCGGATCGTCAAGCGATTCATGCAGGCGCACGCGAGTGCGCCTGCAGTCGATCGTCGTCTGCCGATTCGCGCCGTCGACCTCCCGAGTCCGCCGCTCAAGATCATCAGCCGCCAGTTTCCGAGCGAAGCGGAAGTCGCCGCGAATCCGCGCGCCCGCTCGGCCGTGATGCGCATCGCGGAGCGCGTCACGCCATGAGCCGCCTCAACATCTTCCTGCTGATCATCGTGATGGGTTGCGCGCTGTCGGTCGTCAACTCGACGAACCAGCAACGCCAGATCTTCATCCAGCTGCAGCGCGCGCAGTCGCAGGAGCGTCAGCTCCAGCAGGACTACGCGCAGCTTCAATATCAGCAGAGCGCGCTGTCGAAGACGTCGCGCATCGAGCAGCTCGCGAACGATTCGCTGAAAATGCAGCCGATCTCGACCGGCCGCACGCAATACCTGACGCTGCCGCCCGGCGCCGCGAAGGCGATCGACGCGCCGATCGCGGCATCGGCCGACACGACCGGCAAGGGCAAGGGGGGCGCGCGATGAAGCCGTCCCCGAAGCGCCAGAACGTGAAGTTCTCGTCGAGCCCCGTGCTGGGCGTCCATTTGCCGATGTGGCGCTCGAAGCTCGTCGTGTTCCTGCTGTTCATGGCGTTCGTCGCGCTGGCCGCTCGGGCGTTCTGGATCCAGGGGCCCGGCAACGCGTTCTATCAGAAGCAGGGCGAAAGCCGCTATCAGCGCACGATCGAACTGCCGGCGACGCGCGGCAAGATTCTCGACCGTAACGGGCTCGTGCTCGCGACGAGCTTGCCGGTGCGCGCGATCTGGGCGATTCCGGACGCGGTGCCGGACGATCTCGACGCGGACAAGATCAACCAGCTCGGCAAGCTCCTCGGCATGACGTCGAAGGAGCTGCGCGTGAAGCTGTCGGAAGACAAGGGTTTCGTCTACGTGAAGCGCCAGGTGCCGATCGACGTCGCCGACAAGGTCGCCGCGCTCGACATTCCCGGTATCTATCAGCGCAACGAATACAAGCGCTTCTATCCGGAAGGCGAGATCACCGCTCACCTGATCGGCTTCACGAACGTCGAGGACGAAGGGCAGGAAGGCGTCGAACTGGGCGACCAGAAGATGCTGTCCGGCACGTCGGGCATGCGTCGCGTGATCAAGGACCGGATGGGGCACATCGTCGAGGACGTCGCCGAGCAGATTCCGCCGCACAACGGCACCGACGTCGATCTGTCGATCGACAGCAAGATCCAGTACATCGCGTACGCGAACCTGAAGGCCGCCGTCGAGAAGTTCAAGGCGAAGGCCGGCGCGGCGATGGTCGTCGACGTGCGTACCGGCGAAGTGCTCGCGCTCGTCAACTACCCGACGTACAACCCGAACGACCGCTCGCGCATGACGGGCGAGCAGTTGCGCAACCGGATCATGACCGACGTGTTCGAGCCGGGCTCGATCATGAAGCCGTTCACCGTGTCGCTCGCGCTCGACCTGCACCGCGTGACGCCGAACACGCTCGTCGAGACGGGCAACGGGCATTTCGTGCTCGACGGCGCGCCGATCACCGACGACGCGGGTTTCGGCACGCTGACGGTCGGCGGCGTGATCCAGAAGTCGAGCAACATCGGCGCGACGAAGATCGCGATGACGATGCGGCCCGAGGAAATGTGGAATATGTATACGAGCATCGGCCTCGGCCAGGCGCCGAAGGTCGGCTTCCCGGGCGCGGTGGCCGGCCGTCTGCGTCCGTGGAAGAGCTGGCGCCGCATCGAGCAGGCGACGATGTCGTACGGCTACGGCCTGTCGGTGTCGCTGTTCCAGCTCGCACGGGCGTACACGGCGATCGCGCACGACGGCGAACTGATGCCCGTGACCATTTTCAAGACCGACCCCAATCAACCGATCGCGGGCACCCAGGTGTTCAATCCGACCACCGCGCGCGAAGTGCGCGCGATGCTCGAGACGGTGGTCGCGCCGGGCGGCACGTCGCCGGATGCGGCCGTGCCGGGCTACCGCGTCGGCGGGAAGAGCGGCACCGCGTACAAGCACGAAGGTCACGGCTACACGCGCAAGTACCGCGCGTCGTTCGTCGGGATGGCGCCGATGCCGAATCCGCGCGTCGTGATCGCGGTGTCGGTCGACGAGCCGACCGCCGGCAGCCACTTCGGCGGCCAGGTGTCCGGCCCCGTATTCTCGGCGATCGCCGGCGACACGATGCGTGCGCTGAACGTCCCGCCGAACATGCCGATCAAGCAGCTCGTCGTGTCCGACGATTCGTCGGAATCCGCTGCCGCAAAGGGCCCGCAAAAGCTGGCCGCGGGAAGCGGCGCAAAGCATATGATCGTGTCCAGCACGACGCGTAATTCACCAGGAGTCGTTCGATGAGCGCCGCCCGCAGTTCCCATCCGGCGCATCAGCAGATCGCAGCCGCGCTCGCGTGGCTGCGTCAGCATGTGGCCCCCGCGGCGCAACTGCATGCCGACACGCGCAGCCTCGAGGCTGGCGACGTGTTCGTCGCGTATGCGGTCGACGGGGCAGATAACCGCGCTTTCATCGCAGATGCCGTCGCACGCGGGGCGGCTGCCGTGCTGTATCAGCCGGAAGGGCTGACCGACGCGCCGACCGTGCCCGTCGCGCTCGCGGTGCCGGCGCTCGATCAGCTCGCCGGCGAGATCGCCAGCGGCTGGTACGGCGATCCGAGCGACAGCCTGCTCGCGGTCGGTGTCACGGGCACGAACGGCAAGACGTCGTGCACGCAATGGATCGCCACCGCGCTGACGGCGCTGCACCAGCCGTGCGCGGTGATCGGCACGCTCGGCACCGGGATGCCCGGCCAGCTCGTGCCGACCGGCTTCACGACGCCCGACGCGCCGCAACTGCAGCGCAGCCTCGCGCAATTGCGCGACGCGGGCGCACAGGCCGTGGCGATGGAAGTGTCGTCGCATGCGCTGCACCAGGGGCGCGTGAACGGAACGGCGTTCGACATCGCGGTGTTTACGAACCTCACGCAGGATCACCTCGACTATCACGGCACGTTCGATGCGTACGAGGCCGCGAAGGCGAAGCTGTTCGCGTGGCGCGGCCTGCGCGCGGCGGTGATCAACCGCGACGACGCAGCCGGCCGCCGCCTGCTCGAGAAGCTGGCCGGCCGCGTGCGCACGATAGCGTACGGGATCGGCGATGCGCAGGCGCCCGACGCCGATCGCGAGCTGGTCGCGCTCGACGTGCGCGCGACCGCGACGGGTACCGCATTCCGCCTGCGTTCGTCGTGGGGCGACGCGGACGTCGAGGTCGGCACGCTCGGCACGTTCAACGTCAGCAACCTGCTCGCCGTGCTCGGCGCGCTGCTCGCGGCAGACGTGCCGTTTGCGGCGGCCCTCGCCGAGATCGAGCGGCTCGAGTCGGTCAACGGCCGGATGCAGCGGCTCGGCGGCCGGCTGCAGAACGACGAACCGCTCGTCGTGATCGACTATGCGCATACGCCCGACGCGCTCGAAAAGACGCTCGACGCGCTGCGCCCGATCGCCGCGGCGCGCGGCGGCCGGCTCGTCTGCATGTTCGGCTGCGGCGGCGATCGCGATGCGACCAAGCGGCCGCTGATGGGCGCGATCGCGGAGCGGCTCGCCGACGAAGTCGTCGTCACGAGCGACAACCCGCGCAGCGAAGATCCGCAGCACATCATCGACCAGGTCGTCGCGGGCATGACCGCGCCCGACCGCGCACGCCGGATCGAGGATCGCGCGAGCGCGATCCTGCAGGCGGTGCGCGGCGCCGCACGCGAGGATGTCGTCGTGCTGGCCGGCAAGGGCCACGAGGCCACGCAGGAAATCATGGGCAAGAAGCGCGCGTTCTCCGATCAGGATCACGCGCGGCTCGCGCTCGCAGCGCGCGCGACGCACGGCAAGGGAGGCGCCGAATGACGATGCTCAGTCTCGGCGAAGCCGCCCGCCTGATTCCCGGCGCCACCGTCCGCGGCGACGCGGGCGTCACGTTCGACCGCGTGTCGACCGACAGCCGCACGGTCGGCCCGGGCGACCTGTTCGTCGCGCTGAAGGGCGAGCGTTTCGACGCGCACGACTTCCTCGGCGACGTCGCCGCGCGCGGGGCCGCTGCGGCGCTCGTCGCGCATGCGCCGGCGGGCGTCGCGATGCCGCTGATCGAAGGCAGCGAAACGCGCGCCGCGCTCGGCGCGCTCGCGCACGGCTGGCGGATGCGATTCCCGCTGCCGCTCGTCGCGGTGACGGGCAGCAACGGCAAGACGACCGTCAAGGAAATGATCGCGTCGATCTTCGCGGCGGCGGTCGGCGCCGACGCGCGGCTCGCGACGGCCGGCAACCTCAACAACGATGTCGGCCTGCCGCTGACGCTGCTGCGCCTGTCGGCCGCGCACCGTCTGGCGGTGATCGAGATCGGCATGAACCATCCGGGCGAAACGGAAGTCCTCGCGCGCCTCACCGCGCCGACGGTCGCGCTCGTCAACAACGCGCAGCGCGAGCATCAGGAATTCATGGCGACGGTCGAGGCCGTCGCGCTCGAACACGCGGCCGTGATCCACGCGCTGCCGCCGGACGGCGTCGCGGTGTTCCCGGCCGACGATGCGTACGCGGGCATCTGGCGCGTCGCGGCGACCGGCAACCGGATCCTCGATTTCGCGCTGCACGACGCCGAACGTCAGAACGACGCGCAGGTCGTCGGGCGCGTGCACGGCGGCGAACTCGCGATCGACACGCCGGTCGGCGCGGTCTCGGTGCGGCTGCGTGCGCTCGGCGAGCACAACGCGCGTAACGCGCTGGCCGCGACGGCTGCGGCGCTCGGCGCCGGTGTCGCGCTGTCGGCGATCCGCCAGGGCCTCGAATCGTTCGAACCGGTCAAGGGCCGGCTGCAGGTGAAGCAGGCGAGCGTCGGCAGCCTCGCGGGCGCAACCGTCGTCGACGATACGTACAACGCGAACCCCGATTCGATGCGTGCCGCGATCGACGTGCTCGCCGCGCATCCCGCACCGCGCGTGCTGGTGATCGGCGACATGGGCGAAGTCGGCGACGAAGGGCCGGCATTCCACCGCGAAATCGGTGCGTACGCGCGCGAACGCGGGATCGATGCGCTGTTCGCGCTCGGCGACGCATCGCGCGACGCGTGCACCGCATACGGCGACACGGCGCGCCATTTCGGCGACGTCGACGCGCTCGTGGCGGCGCTGCTCGCGGCCGGTTACGGCGCGCAGGCGACGGTGCTCGTGAAGGGCTCGCGGTACATGAAGATGGAGCGCGTGGTCGACGCGCTGACGAACCAACCCGCGGCGGGCACCGTGCCCGCCGCACACTGAGTAGAAGGAAGGAAGCATGCTGCTGGCGCTGGCGCAATGGCTGCAAGGAGACGCAAGCTTTTTGCGCTTGTTCACGTACCTCACGTTCCGTGCGGTGATGGCCACCATCACCGCGCTCGGGATCGGGCTCGTGTGCGGACCTTGGGTGATCCGCAAGCTGACGCAAATGAAGGTCGGTCAGGCCGTGCGCAAGGACGGCCCGCAGACCCACCTCGTCAAGTCCGGCACGCCGACGATGGGCGGCGTGCTGATCCTGATCGGCATCGCGGTCGCGACGCTGCTGTGGGGCGACCTGACGAATCGTTTCATCTGGATCGTGATGCTCGTCACGTTCGGTTTCGGCGTGATCGGCTGGGTCGACGATTACCGCAAGGTCGTCCACAAGGACCCGCGCGGGATGTCGTCGCGCGAGAAGTATTTCTGGCAATCGGTGATCGGGCTGTTCGCGGCCGTCTATCTCGCGTTCAGCGTGTCCGAGGCGAACAACGTGCGCGTGTTCGACCTGTTCATGGCGTGGGTGAGGAGCGGCCTGTCGATGGGGCTGCCGGCGCGCGCCGACCTGATGCTGCCGTTCCTGAAGTCGATCAGCTACCCGCTCGGCGTCTGGGGCTTCATCGTGCTGACCTACTTCGTGATCGTCGGCGCGAGCAACGCGGTGAACCTGACCGACGGCCTCGACGGCCTCGTGATCATGCCGGTCGTGCTGGTCGGCGCGTCGCTCGGTGTGTTCGCGTACGTGATGGGCAGCGCGGTCTATTCAAAATATCTGCTGTTCCCGCACATTCCGGGCGCGGGCGAGCTGCTGATCTTCTGTTCCGCGATGGGCGGGGCCGGGCTCGCGTTCCTCTGGTACAACACGCACCCCGCGCAGGTGTTCATGGGCGACGTCGGCGCGCTGGCGCTGGGCGGCGCGCTCGGCACGGTCGCGGTGATCGTGCGCCAGGAAATCGTGCTGTTCATCATGGGCGGCATCTTCGTCGCGGAAACGCTGTCGGTGATGCTGCAGGTGTCGTGGTTCAAGTACACGAAGAAGCGTTACGGCGAAGGGCGGCGGCTGCTCAAGATGGCGCCGCTGCATCACCACTTCGAATTGTCCGGCTGGAAGGAAACGCAGGTGGTCGTGCGTTTCTGGATCATCACGCTGATGCTGTGCCTGTTCGGTCTGACCACCCTCAAGCTGCGGTAAAGGAAAGGTAACAAGGATGTCTGGCGAGATGTTTGGAGATCGGCAACGGCCGATGGTGCTCGTACTGGGGCTCGGGGAATCGGGTCTCGCGATCGCGCGATGGTGCGCGAGGCACGGGTGCCGGCTGCGCATTGCCGATACCCGCGAGGCGCCGCCGAACCTTGCCGCGCTGCAGGCCGAAGGCATCGATGCGGAATTCGTCGGCGGCGCGTTCACGCCCGCGCTGCTCGACGGCGGCATCGAGCTCGTCGGGCTGAGCCCCGGGCTGTCGCCGCTGGAGCCGGCGCTCGCGGCGCTGGTCGCGGCCGCGAACGAGCGCGGTATCGCGGTGTGGGGCGAGCTGGAGTTCTTCGCGCAGGCGCTGCGCGCGCTCGGCACGAGCGGCTACCAGCCGAAGGTGCTCGCGATTACCGGCACCAACGGCAAGACCACGACGACGAGCCTCACGGGCCTGCTGTGCCAGCGCTCGGGCAAGAAGGTCGCCGTCGCGGGCAACATCAGCCCGGCGATGCTCGACAGGCTCGCGAGCGCGATCGACGACACCGCGCTGCCCGACGTATGGGTGCTCGAACTGTCGAGCTTCCAGCTCGAGACCGCGCGCACGTTTGCGCCCGATGCCGCCGCGATCCTCAACATCACGCAGGACCACCTCGACTGGCACGGCAGCTTCGACGCGTACGCGCAGGCAAAGGGCCGGATCTTCGGCGCGACGACGACGCGCGTGCTGAACCGCGACGACGCGGCCGTGATGAAGTTCGCGCCGGCAGCCGGCGCGGCCGACGCGCCGCGCACGGTCACGTTCGGCCTGAACGAACCGACGCAGGACGGCGACTACGGGCTGTCGCGCGACAACGGTATCGCATGGCTGGTGGAAGCCGTCGATCGCGACGCGCCGGATGAAGCGACGACGACGCGCCGGCGCAAGCGCGACGCCGCACATACGCCCGACATCGCGCAGAAGCGCCTGATGCCGGCCGACGCGCTGCGCATCCGCGGGCTGCACAACGCGGCGAACGCGCTGGCCGCGTTCGCGCTCGCGCGAGCGATCGATCTGCCGGCCGCGCCGCTGCTGCACGCGCTGCGCGAATACCGCGGCGAAGCGCATCGCGTCGAAGTGATCGCGACGATCGACGACGTGGATTACGTCGACGACAGCAAGGGCACGAACGTCGGCGCGACGGTGGCCGCGCTCGACGGGCTCGCGCAGAAGATCGTGCTGATCGCGGGCGGCGACGGCAAGGGGCAGGATTTCGCGCCGCTGGTCGCGCCGGTCGCGCGCTGGTGCCGCGCGGTGATGCTGATCGGCCGCGACGCGCCGGCGATCCGCGACACGCTCGCCGAAACCGGCGTGCCGCTCGCCGACCACGCGACGCTCGAAGGCGCGGTGCGCGCGGCGGCCGATCTGGCCGAGCCGGGCGATGCGGTGCTGCTGTCGCCCGCGTGCGCGAGCCTCGACATGTTCCGGAACTACGCCCATCGCGCGGAAGTGTTCCGCACGGCGGTCGACGAAATCGCCATCGACAAAGGAGCGACGCCATGAGCTGGTCCGATCGCCTCGTCTCCCGTTTCAACGACCGGCGCGACGCCGGCGGCAATGCCGCGGGCGGCCGCGTCGCGTCGGCCACGCGCGCCGCGACGGGCGGCCTCGCGAGCGTCGTCAACGGCGTGCGCCCGAGCCGTTCGCGGATGCTCGATTTCGACTATTCGCTGCTGTGGGTCGCGATCGCGCTGCTCGGGCTCGGCGTCGTGATGGTGTATTCGGCGTCGATCGCGATGCCCGATTCGCCGAAATACGCGTCGTATCACGATTACGCGTTCCTGATGCGTCACTGCGTGTCGCTCGCCGTCGCGTTCGTCGCGGCGGTGATCGCGTTCCGCGTGCCGGTGTCGACCTGGGACAAGTACGCGCCGCATCTTTTCCTGATCGCGCTCGTCGGCCTCGTGATCGTGCTGATTCCGCACGTCGGCAAGGGCGTGAACGGTGCGCGCCGCTGGATTCCGCTCGGCATCACGAACATGCAGCCGTCGGAAATCATGAAGCTCGCGGTGACGATCTACGCGGCGAACTACACGGTGCGCAAGCAGGAATACATGCAGAGCTTCGCGAAGGGCTTCCTGCCGATGGCGTTCGCGGTCGGCCTGGTCGGCGCGTTGCTGCTGCTCGAGCCCGACATGGGCGCGTTCATGGTGGTCGCCGCGATCGCGATGGGCGTGCTGTTCCTCGGCGGCGTGAACGGCAAGCTGTTCGGCGGCCTCGTCGCGACGGCGGTCGGCACGTTCACGATGCTCGTGTGGCTGTCGCCGTGGCGTCGCGAGCGGATCTTCGCGTACCTCGATCCGTGGGACGAGCGCTACGCGCAGGGCAAGGCCTACCAGCTCACGCACTCGCTGATTGCGTTCGGCCGCGGCGAGTGGTTCGGCGTCGGCCTCGGCGGCAGCGTCGAGAAGCTGAATTACCTGCCGGAAGCGCATACCGACTTCATCCTCGCGGTGATCGGCGAGGAGCTCGGCTTCGTCGGCGTGCTGGTCGTGATCCTGCTGTTCTACTGGATCGTGCGCCGCGCGTTCGAGATCGGCCGCCAGGCGCTCGCGCTCGATCGCACGTTCGCGGGCCTGATGGCGAAGGGCATCGGCATCTGGTTCGGCGCGCAGACGTTCATCAACATGGGCGTGAACCTCGGGCTGCTGCCCACCAAGGGCTTGACGCTGCCGCTCGTGAGCTACGGCGGTTCGGGCATCCTGCTGAACTGCGTCGCGCTCGCGGTGCTGCTGCGGGTCGATTACGAAAACCGGGTGCTGATGCGCGGAGGGAAGGTATGACCGCGTCGCAACGCACGCTGATGGTGATGGCAGGCGGCACCGGGGGCCACGTGTTCCCCGGGCTCGCGGTCGCGCACCGGATGGAAGCGGCGGGCTGGCGCGTCGTATGGCTCGGCAATCCGGCCGGGATGGAAGCGACGCTCGTGCCGAAGCACGGCATTCCGATGGAATACGTGCGGTTCGGCGGGCTGCGCGGCAAGGGCTTGAAGACCAAGCTGACGCTGCCGGTCAACCTGCTGCGCGCATGCTGGCAGAGCCTCGGCGCGCTGCGCCGCGTGCGACCGGACGTCGTGCTCGGGATGGGCGGCTACATCACGTTCCCGGCGGGCGTGATGACTGCGTTGTCGGGGCGCCCGCTCGTGCTGCATGAGCAGAATTCGATCGCGGGTCTGACCAACAAGGTGCTCGCGAAACTCGCGAAGCGCGTGCTCGTCGCGTTCCCCGGCGCGCTGCCGCACGCGGAATGGACCGGTAACCCGATTCGCGCGGAACTTGCGCACACCGAGCCGCCCCAGGCACGCTATGCGTCGCGCAGCGGAGCGCTGAACGTGCTGGTCGTCGGCGGCAGCCTCGGGGCGGCCGCGCTGAACGAAGTCGTGCCGCGCGCGCTGGCGCTGCTGACGCCGGGCGAGCGCCCGCGCGTCGTGCACCAGGCCGGCGTGAAGCACATCGACGCATTGAAGGCGAATTACGAAGCGGCCGGTTTCGCGGCCGGCGAAGACGTGCGGCTCGTGCCGTTCATCGACGACATGGCGGCCGCGTATGCGGCAGCGGATCTGGTGATCTGCCGGTCGGGCGCGATGACGGTGTCGGAGATCGCGGCGGTGGGCGTGGCGGCGCTGTTCGTGCCGTTCCCGTACGCGGTCGACGATCACCAGACGACCAACGCCGCGTTCCTCGCCGATGCGGGCGCGGCCGTGCTGGTGCAACAACGCGACCTGTCGGCGGAACTGCTCGCCGACTGGCTGCGCGGCCAGTCGCGGGCATCGCTCGCGGCGATGGCGGAACGTTCGCGCGCGCTCGCGAAGCCCGAGGCTACCGACGAAGTCGCGCGCGTCTGCGCGAAGGCGGCCGGCGCGAACCTGGAACAACTGCAATGAAACACATCGTCAAACACATTCATTTCGTCGGGATCGGCGGCGCGGGCATGAGCGGCATCGCCGAAGTGCTCGTCAACCTCGGCTACGCGGTCAGCGGCTCGGACCTGTCGCGCAATGCGGTGACCGATCGCCTCGAGGCGCTGGGCGCGCGGATCGCGATCGGCCACGATGCGGCGAACATCGAGGGCGCGAACGCGGTCGTCGTGTCGACGGCCGTGCGCTCGGACAACCCGGAAGTGCTGGCCGCGCGCGCGAAGCGCGTGCCGATCGTGCAGCGCGCGGTGATGCTCGCGGAGCTGATGCGCCTGAAGCAGGGCATCGCGATCGCCGGCACGCACGGCAAGACCACGACCACGAGCCTCGTCGCGAGCGTGCTCGCGGCGGGCGGGCTGGACCCGACCTTCGTGATCGGCGGCCGGCTGATCAGCGCCGGCGCGAACGCGCGGCTCGGCACGGGCGATTTCATCGTCGCGGAGGCTGACGAGTCGGATGCGTCGTTCCTGAACCTCTATCCGGTGATCGAAGTCATCACGAACATCGACGCCGACCACATGGACACCTACGGCCACGATTTCGCGCGGCTCAAGCAGGCGTTCATCGAATTCACGCAGCGCCTGCCGTTCTACGGCAGCGCGGTCGTGTGCGTCGACGATCCGAACGTGCGGCAGATCATCCCGTTCATCTCGAAGCCGGTCGTGCGCTACGGCCTGTCGCCGGACGCGCAGGTGCGCGCGGAAGACATCGACGCGCGCGACGGCCGGATGCATTTCACGGTGATCCGCGAAGGTCGCGCGCCGCTCGCGGTCGTGCTGAACATGCCGGGCCTGCACAACGTGCAGAACGCGCTCGCGGCGATCGCGATCGCGACCGACCTCGGCGTGGCGGACGACGCGATCCAGCGGGCGCTGGCGGAATTCAACGGCGTCGGCCGACGCTTCCAGCGTTACGGCGAAGTGCCGAGCGCGGACGGCGGCCAGTACACGCTGATCGACGATTACGGTCACCACCCGGTCGAGATGGCGGCGACGATCGCGGCCGCGCGCGGCGCGTTTCCGGGCCGCCGCCTCGTGCTGGCGTTCCAGCCGCACCGCTACACGCGCACGCGCGATTGCTTCGACGATTTCGTCAACGTGCTGTCGACGGTCGATGCGCTGGTGCTGACGGAAGTCTATGCGGCCGGCGAGGCCGCGATTCCGACGGCCAGCGGCGACGCGCTGTCGCGTGCGCTGCGCGCGGCGGGAAAGGTCGACCCGGTGTTCGTCGCGACGGTCGACGACGTGCCGGAGGCATTGGCGAAGGTCGCGCAGAACGGCGACGTGGTGATCACGATGGGCGCGGGTTCGATCGGCGGCGTGCCGGCGAAGCTCGTGCAACACATTCAACAGAAGGCATGACATGAAACTACCCCCACGCTCACTTCGTTCGCTGCCCCCCGCGGGGGCGGTCAGCCTCCTTGGGGCGGCCCGGCGGAGGCTGACATGAGCGGGATCGATCCGAAACGTTTCGGCAAGGTGGCGGTGTTGTTCGGCGGCGAATCCGCCGAGCGCGAGGTGTCGCTCACCTCGGGCCGCCTCGTGCTGCAGGGCCTGCGCGACGCGGGCGTCGACGCGCATCCGTTCGACCCGGCCGAGCGGCCGCTGGCGGCGCTGAAGGACGAAGGCTTCGTGCGCGCATTCAATGCGCTGCACGGCGGCTACGGCGAGAACGGCCAGATTCAGGGCGCGCTCGATTTCTACGGTATCCGCTACACGGGCAGCGGCGTGCTCGGCTCGGCGCTCGGCCTCGACAAGTTCCGCACGAAGCTCGTGTGGCAGCAGACGGGCGTGCCGACGCCGCCGTTCGAGACGGTGATGCGCGGCGACGATCTGGCCGCGCGCGCGACCGACATCGTCGCGAAGCTCGGCCTGCCGCTGTTCGTGAAGCCGGCGAGCGAAGGCTCGAGCGTCGCGGTGCTGAAGGTGAAGACGGCCGACGCGCTGCCGGCCGCGCTCGCGGAAGCCGCGACGCACGACAAGATCGTGATCGTCGAGAAGAGCATCGAAGGCGGCGGCGAATACACCGCGTGCATCGCCGGCGATCTCGACCTGCCGCTGATCAAGATCGTGCCGGCCGGCGAGTTCTACGACTACCACGCGAAGTACGTCGCCGACGATACGCAGTACCTGATTCCGTGCGGCCTGCCGGCGCAGCAGGAGGAGGAACTGAAGCGCATCGCGCGCCGCGCGTTCGACGTGCTCGGCTGCACCGACTGGGGCCGCGCGGATTTCATGCTCGACGCGGACGGCAATGCGTATTTCCTGGAAGTGAACACGGCCCCCGGGATGACCGACCACTCGCTGCCGCCGAAGGCCGCGCGCGCGGTCGGCATCGGCTATTCGGAGCTGGTCGTGAAGGTGCTGTCGCTCACGCTCAACGACTGACGCAGGAACGGAACGACGTATGTGGAACAACGTTCGCCAACTCAACCTTGCCGCCAGCGCGCTGTACGCGCTGCTGCTGCTCGTGTTGGCGGCGGCCGGCTGCTACTGGCTGATCCAGCGCCCGACGTTCGCGCTGCGGGAAATCCGGATCGACGGCGACACCGAGCACATCAATTCGCCGACGGTGCGCGCGGGCGTGGTCGGACGGCTGAAGGGCAATTTCTTCACGGTCGATCTCGATACGGCGCGCGCCGCGTTCGAGCAGATGCCGTGGGTGCGTCACGCGAGCGTGCGTCGGGTGTGGCCGAATGCGCTGGCTGTCACGCTCGAGGAGTACAAACCGCTCGGGACCTGGGGCAGCGATCAGCTCGTGAGCGTGGACGGCGAGCTGTTCACCGCGAACCAGGGCGAGCTGGAGCAGGCGCTGCCGGCGTTCGACGGCCCGGAAGGCAGTGCGAAGGAAGTCGTCGAGCGGTATCGCGACTTCGGGAAATGGTTTGCGCCGCTGAAGGCGGCGCCGGAAGAAGTGACGCTGTCGGCGCGGTACGCGTGGACGGTGAAGCTGTCGAACGGCATGCAGGTCGAGCTGGGCAAGGAGCGCAACAGCGACACGCTGCATGACCGGAGCCAGCGCCTGGTGGCCGCGTGGCCGGCCGTCACGGAGCGTTGGGGCAACGACATCGAGTACGCGGATCTGCGTTATCCGAACGGATTCGCGATTCGCGCGGCGGGCATGCGGTTCCTGACCGATACCGACAAGCGCAAGAAGTAACGAGAGATCACACGCAAGAGCACTTTATGAGCAAAGACTACAAGGATCTGCTGGTTTCCCTCGACATCGGCACGTCGAAGGTGGTGGCCATCGTCGCCGAGCTGAAGGGCGAGGGCCACTACGAGGTGATCGGTCTCGGCCAGAGCGAGTCGAAGGGTCTGAAGAAAGGCGTGGTGGTGAACATCGAGGCCACCGTGCAGTCGATCCAGCGCGCGCTCGAGGAAGCCGAGCTGATGGCCGACTGCAAGATCACCAACGTGTTCACGGGGATCGCGGGCAGCCACATCCGCAGCTTCAACTCGAGCGGGATGGTCGCGATCAAGGACAAGGAAGTCACGCAGACGGACGTCGCGCGCGTGATCGAGACCGCGAAGGCGATCAACATCCCGACCGACCAGCAGGTGCTGCACATCCTCACGCAGGAATTCATCATCGACGGCCAGGAAGACGTGCGCGAGCCGATCGGGATGAGCGGCATCCGGCTGGAAGTGAAGGTGCACATCGTGACGGGCGCGGTGAGCGCCGCGCAGAACATCGTCAAGTGCGTGCGCCGCTGCGGGCTGGAAGTGAACGACCTGATCCTGCAGCCGCTCGCGTCGTCGCTCGCGGTGCTGACCGAAGACGAGAAGGATCTCGGCGTGGTGCTGGTCGACATCGGCGGCGGCACGACGGACATCGCGATCTTCGCGGAAGGCGCGATCCGCCACACGGCGGTGATCCCGATCGCCGGCGACCAGATCACGAGCGACATCGCGATGGCGCTGCGCACGCCGACGCCGGATGCGGAGGACATCAAGGTCGGCTACGGGATCGCGAAGCAGGCACTCGCCGATCCGGACGAAATGGTGGAAGTGCCGGGCCTCGGCGAACGCGGCCCGCGCACGCTGTCGCGTCAGGCGCTCGCGGCCGTGATCGAGCCGCGCGTCGAGGAACTGTTCTCGCTCGTGCAGCAGGTCGTGCGCGAATCGGGTTACGAAGAACTCCTGAGTTCCGGCGTGGTCATTACCGGCGGCGCGTCGATGATGCCGGGCATGGTCGAGCTCGGCGAGGACATTTTCCTGAAACCGGTGCGCATCGGCGCGCCGGAATATGCAGGCGGCCTTTCCGACGTCGTGCGCAATCCGCGCTACTCGACGGCGATGGGGCTGCTCGTCGAAGGCAGTGCGCAGCGCATGCGCGGCCGCAAGGTCGCCGTGCAGTCCGGCAACGCGGGGCAAGTGTTCTCGCGGATGAAGGAATGGTTCTTGAGCAACTTCTGACAAACCGAATCGAAATTCGCGCTGGTGCCGGCGGCTGGCGCGCGACAGGGGGTTGCCCGATCTCCTGCCGAATAACGGCCGAGTAGCAGTCATTCTCTTGACGGAGGCAACAATGGAATTCGAAATGCTGGAAACCGAAACCAACGGCACCATCATCAAGGTGGTCGGCGTTGGCGGCGCTGGCGGCAATGCCGTCCAGCACATGATCAACCGCGGCGTGCAGGGCGTCGACTTCATCGTGATGAACACGGACGCCCAGGCGCTGTCGCGTTCGCGCGCATCGTCGGTGATCCAGCTTGGCAACACGGGTCTTGGCGCCGGTGCGAAGCCGGAAATGGGTCGTGCGGCAGCGGAAGAAGCGCGTGAGCGCATCGCCGACGCACTGCGCGGCGCGCACATGGTGTTCATCACGGCCGGCATGGGCGGCGGCACGGGCACGGGCGCGGCACCGGTGGTCGCGCAGATCGCGAAGGAGATGGGCATTCTGACGGTCGGTGTCGTCAGCAAGCCGTTCGAGTTCGAAGGCGGCAAGCGCATGCGCGTCGCCGAAGCAGGCTCGCAGCAACTGGAGGATCACGTCGACTCGCTGATCGTCGTCCTGAACGACAAGCTGTTCGACGTGATGGGCGATGACGCCGAGATGGACAAGTGCTTCCAGTGCGCGGACGACGTGTTGAACAACGCGGTGGCGGGTATCGCGGAAATCATCAACGTCGACGGCCTCGTGAACGTCGACTTCGAAGACGTGAAGACGGTGATGGGCGAGCAGGGCAAGGCGATGATGGGCACGGCGACGGTCGCCGGCGTCGATCGCGCACGCCTCGCGGCGGAACAGGCCGTGGCGAGCCCGCTGCTCGAAGGCGTCGATCTGTCGGGCGCGCGCGGCGTGCTGGTCAACATCACGTCGAGCCGTTCGCTGCGCCTGTCGGAAACGCGCGAAGTGATGAACACGATCAAGAGCTACGCGGCGGAAGATGCGACGGTGATCTTCGGTGCGGTGTACGACGACGCGATGGGCGATGCACTGCGCGTGACGGTCGTGGCGACGGGTCTGGGCCGTGCGGCGAAGAAACAGCAGTCGGCTCCGATGACGCTGCTGCGCACGGGTACGGACAACCAACCGGTCAGCGCGGTGTCGCACGGCTATGCGCAGCCGCATCACGTCAGCACGGCCGACTACGGCGCGCTCGACACGCCGGCGGTGTGGCGCAATTCGCGCGAAACCGCGGCATCGCACGTGCAGGCGCTGCAGGAGAAGGGTGTCGACACGTACGACATTCCGGCTTTCCTGCGCAAGCAGGCTGACTGACGCAAACACAGGCGAAGCCGCGGCGACACCGCCGCGGTATCGCCGGCGTGACGGATGCCACGGACCACGACAGGCCGCGTCGGATGCGACGCCGGGCCGGGAAAGGTGCTCTCTTCGCTCGAGCGAGGCGGGATGGGCCGTGCTGTCCGCAACACGCTGAAAAACCGTATCGCTATGAGGGACCAGCCATGATTCAAGTGGGCGACGCGCTGCCCGACGCGCAATTGTTCGAGTTCGTCGACGAAGCGCGCGAAGGGTGCACGCTGGGGCCGAACGCCTACAGCGTGCGCGACCAGGTTGCGGGAAAGCGGGTGGTGATCTTCGGATTGCCGGGCGCGTTCACGCCGACCTGTTCGGCGCAGCATGTGCCGGGCTACGTCGAGCACGCCGAGCAATTGCGCGCGGCGGGGATCGACGAGATCTGGTGCGTGTCCGTCAACGACGCATTCGTGATGGGCGCATGGGGACGTGATCTGCACACCGCGGGCAAGGTGCGCATGATGGCGGACGGCAGCGCGGCTTTCACTCATGCGCTGGGGCTGACGCAGGATTTGTCCGCGCGTGGCATGGGAATTCGTTCCCTGCGCTACGCGATGGTGATTGACGGCGGTGTGGTCAAGACGCTGGCCGTCGAGGCGCCGGGCAAATTCGAAGTGAGCGATGCGGCGAGTGTTCTCGCGACGTTGACGTCCTGATCGTGCGGTGCGCCGTTGCCTTCCGGCAACGCTGCTCACCGGCCTCAGGGCAGTTGTAACACGGGCTGATGACCGGAAACGCCTCCGTTCCGGGCATCGGCCCGTCCCGTATCGGCGCGGGTAAACTGTCGAAACAGATTGATACGCAGTTTCGGACAGCGTCGAATAGGGAATTACGCTATAATCCCGCCTATCGAATATAACTCCTGATTGATATCTTCAATCAAGACGAAGAAGACCATGTTGAAGCAGCGCACCATCAAATCCATCGTGAAGACCGTGGGTATCGGTGTCCACTCGGGCCGCAAGATCGAGTTGACACTCCGTCCCGCCGCGCCCGGCACGGGCATCGTCTTTTCACGCGTCGACCTGCCGACGCCGGTCGACATTCCCGCATCGGCGATGTCGATCGGCGACACGCGGCTCGCGTCGGTGTTGCAGAAGGATGGCGTGCGCGTGTCGACGGTCGAGCACCTGATGTCCGCGTGTGCGGGTCTCGGCATCGACAACCTGTATGTCGACGTGACGGCCGAGGAAATCCCGATCATGGACGGCAGTGCGGCCACGTTCGTGTTCCTGATCCAGTCCGCCGGCATCGAGGAGCAGAACGCGCCGAAGCGCTTCATCAAGGTGAAGAAGCCGGTCGAAATCCGCGATGGCGACAAGTTCGCGCGTCTCGATCCGTATTTCGGCTTCAAGCTGAAGTTCTCGATCGACTTCCGCCACCCGGCCGTCGACAAGACGGGCCAGGAGCTCGAAGTCGATTTCGCGACCACGTCGTACGTGCGCGAGATCGCGCGTGCGCGCACGTTCGGTTTCGCGCACGAGGCCGAGATGCTGCGCGAGATCGGCCTGGCGCGCGGCGGCAGCATGGACAACGCGATCGTGCTCGACGAGTACCGGATCCTGAACAACGACGGGCTGCGCTACGACGACGAGTTCGTGAAGCACAAGATGCTCGACGCGATCGGCGACCTGTACGTGATCGGCCACCCGCTGCTGGCTTCGTACACCGCGTACAAGTCGGGCCACGGCCTGAACAACGCGCTGCTGCGCGAGTTGCTCGCACACGAAGACGCATACGAGATCGTGACGTTCGACGATCCGCAGGCTGCGCCGAAAGGGTTTGCATTCGACGCGCAGACGGCTTTCGCGTGACCGGCGTTCGGCGCAAGCGATAAAAAAGCGACCCATCGGGTCGCTTTTTTATTGGCCGGCGGTTGCGCGCGGCCTGTGCGTCAACGCGGCTTCGCGCCATGCCGTGCCGCCATCCGCGCGAGCGCGGCCTGCAGCGGCGACGGTTCGAGGTGGTCGGCGAGATCGCGCAGCGCGGCGGCGCCGGTCGACGTCATCCGTGCCTGCTTCACGGGCGGCGGCGGCGGCGCGTCCTTCGGCCGCACGCGCACGCGCAGCGTCGTCACCGGCCAGCCGCGCTTCTGGAGATCGCCGAGCAGCCGCATTTCGACCTGCCGCAGCCGTGCGGCCAGCGCATTGTGCGCGGCAAAGAGGGTCAGGGTGCCGTCCTTGATGAAGCCCGGTTCGACGTGATTCGCGAGATAGTCGGGCAGGCACGCGCCCAGGTCGCGCTGCAGCGAGGCGATCTGCTCGACGCCGGCGCGCAGCGCCGCGAATGCGTCGGTCCGACCGAGCACTTCCGACACGGGTTGCGGGCGATAGGCGGCGAGCGGGCCGAAACGCTTGGAAAATCGGTTCATCGAGGCATTCTTCGAGCGCGTACGCGCGCGGACGTTGCAACCGATTGTACCCGCGCCGGCCCGCGCACGGGCAGCTTTCGCCCGTGTCCGCCCGGCTTGGGCGCGCAATGCCCGTCCGGCCGGGACGCAGGCGCATGCGTCCCCGCGTGCTAAAATTCGACGTTTGAGTCCACTAATTCGCTAAGCCGCCGAGGCTCGGGCGCCGGGGCGCGCAACACGCGCCGGGCGCCGGTGCTGCGACGCAGGATCCGATCCGATGACAACCGGTTTTCTCCAGAAAATTTTTGGCAGCCGCAACCAGCGGCTCGTCAAGCAATACCAAAAGACCGTCGCGACGATCAATGCGCTCGAAACGCAGATCGAGAAGCTGACGGACGACCAGTTGCGCGGCAAGACGGATGAATTCCGCCAGCGGGTCGCGGCCGGCGAGTCGCTCGACAAGCTGTTGCCCGAGGCCTTCGCGGTTTGTCGCGAGGCGAGCCGCCGCGTGCTGAAGATGCGGCACTTCGACGTGCAGATGATCGGCGGCATGGTGCTTCACTACGGCAAGATCGCGGAAATGCGCACGGGCGAGGGCAAGACGCTCGTCGCGACGCTGCCCGTGTATCTGAATGCGCTGGCCGGCCGCGGCGTGCACGTCGTGACCGTCAACGATTACCTCGCGCAGCGCGACGCCGAATGGATGGCGCGCCTCTACAATTTCCTCGGTCTGTCGGTCGGCATCAACCTGTCCGGCATGGAGCACGACCAGAAGCAGCAGGCCTACGCGGCGGACATCACGTACGGCACGAACAACGAATTCGGCTTCGACTACCTGCGCGACAACATGGTCTACGAGACCGACGCGCGCGTGCAGCGGGCGCTGAACTTCGCGGTCGTCGACGAAGTGGACTCGATCCTGATCGACGAAGCGCGGACGCCGCTGATCATCTCGGGCCAGGCGGAAGACCACACCGAGCTGTACGTGCGGATGAACGCACTGCCGCCGCTGCTCGAGCGCCAGATCGGCGAAGAGAAGGCCGACGGCACGGGCGTCGAGAAGCCGGGCGACTACACGCTCGACGAGAAGGCGCGCCAGGTGTTCCTGACGGAATCGGGCCACGAGAAGGCCGAGCGCCTGCTCGCCGAATGGGGTCTGATCGGCGAGGGCGAGAGCCTGTACGCGCCGCAGAACATCACGCTGATGCACCACGTGTACGCGGCGCTGCGCGCCCACACGCTGTTCCACAAGGATCAGCATTACGTCGTGCAGAACGGCGAAGTGGTCATCGTCGACGAATTCACGGGACGCCTGATGGCGGGCCGCCGCTGGTCCGACGGCCTGCACCAGGCCGTCGAGGCGAAGGAGCACGTGAAGATCCAGAGCGAGAACCAGACGCTCGCATCGATCACGTTCCAGAACTACTTCCGGATGTACGCGAAGCTGGCCGGCATGACCGGTACCGCGGATACCGAGGCGTACGAATTCAACGAGATCTACGGCCTCGAGACGGTCGTGATCCCGACCAACCGCCCGCCGAAGCGGATCGACAAGCAGGACCAGATCTACAAGACGGCCAAGGAGCGCTACGACGCGGTGATCCGCGACATCCGCGACTGCTACGAGCGCGGGCAGCCGGTGCTGGTCGGCACGACGTCGATCGAGAACTCCGAACTGCTGTCGCACCTGCTGAAGCAGGCCGGGCTGCCGCACGAAGTGCTGAACGCGAAGCAGCACGAGCGCGAAGCGGCGATCGTCGCGGAAGCCGGCCGTCCGAACCGCGTGACGATCGCGACCAACATGGCCGGCCGCGGTACCGACATCGTGCTCGGCGGCAACGTCGAGAAGCAGGCCGCGTTCATCGAGGCCGACGATGCGATCCCGGCCGACGAAAAGGCGCGCCGCATCCAGAAGCTGCACGACGAGTGGGAAACGCTGCACGAGCAGGTGAAGGCCGCGGGCGGCCTGCACATCATCGGCACCGAGCGCCACGAATCGCGCCGGATCGACAACCAGTTGCGCGGCCGTGCGGGCCGCCAGGGCGATCCGGGCTCGTCGCGCTTCTACCTGTCGCTCGACGATCCGCTGCTGCGCATCTTCGCGGGCGACCGCGTGCGCTCGATCATGGATCGCCTGAAGATGCCGGAAGGCGAGGCGATCGAAGCGGGCATCGTCACGCGATCGATCGAATCGGCGCAGCGCAAGGTCGAAGCGCGCAACTTCGACATCCGCAAGCAGCTGCTCGAATACGACGACGTGTCGAACGACCAGCGCAAGGTGATCTACCAGCAGCGCAACGAATTGCTCGAGGCGCACGACATCACCGAGACGATCACCGCGATGCGTCACGGCGTGATTACCGAAGTCGTCCGCCAGTTCGTGCCGGAAGGCAGCATCGAAGAGCAGTGGGACGTGCCCGAGCTCGAGGAAGCGTTGCGCAACGACTGGCAGCTCGACCTCGCGATCCAGGAAATGGTGAACGAGTCGTCGTCGATCACGGCCGAGGAGATTCTCGACGCGGTGATGACGGCCGCCGACGAGCAGTACGAGGCGAAGGTCGCGATGGTCGGCCGCGAATCGTTCAGCGCATTCGAGCGTTCGGTGATGCTGCAGACGGTCGACCGCCTGTGGCGCGAACACCTCGCGGCGCTCGACCACCTGCGCCAGGGCATCCATCTGCGCGGCTATGCGCAGAAGAATCCGAAGCAGGAATACAAGCGCGAGGCGTTCGAGCTGTTCGCCGCGATGCTCGACGCGATCAAGCAGGAAGTCACGCGCATCGTGATGAACGTGCAGATCCAGTCGCCGGAGCAGCTCGAGGAGGCCGCCGAGCAGATCGAGGAGCGCGGCGGTCATCTCGAGAACGTCGAATACCAGCACGCCGACTACGCGGACGCCGGCGCGCCGGTGGCGAACGTCACGGCTGCGGCGGCCGCCACGGCGACGGCCGACATGGTCGGCAGCGCGATGACGCACAGCGGCCCCGGCGGCGAAATGCCGAAGGTCGGCCGCAACGACCCGTGCCCGTGCGGCAGCGGCAAGAAGTACAAGCAATGTCACGGGAAGCTGTCATGATCGGCGGCGGCGCGCGTCACGCGTGCCGCGTCGTTCGTCGCTTCGAGTCAGTGATGTGAGTTGCGGCGGCCCGCGCGTGCGGCCGCCGGTTCTTCCAATCGATGCCGGCATGTGCCGGCATTTTCCATCCGGCAGGTGTGCCCCATGGCTGTCAATTTTCCGTCGATCGATCCCGCCCAACTGCATCCCGTCGCCGGCGTCACGCTCGGCTGGGCGGAAGCGAACATCCGCAAGCCGAATCGCAAGGACGTGCTGGTCATCTCCGTCGACGAAGGCGCGACGGTCGCGGGCGTGTTCACCGAAAACCGTTTCTGCGCGGCGCCGGTCACCGTCTGCCGCGAGCATCTGGCGAAAGTACGGGCCGGCGGCGCGGGCATCCGCGCGCTGGTCGTGAATACGGGCAATGCGAACGCGGGCACCGGCGAGCCGGGCCTCGTGAACGCACGCGAGACCTGCACGGAACTCGCGCGTCTCGCGGGCATCGAGCCGGCGCAGGTGCTGCCGTTCTCGACCGGCGTGATCCTCGAGCCGCTGCCGATCGACCGCCTGAAGGCCGGCCTGCCGGCCGCGCTCGCGAACCGCAAGGCCGCGAACTGGTTCGACGCCGCGCAGGCGATCATGACGACCGACACGCTGCCGAAGGCGACGTCGCGCCAGGTGACGATCGACGGCCACACGGTCACGCTGACGGGCATCAGCAAGGGCGCGGGCATGATCAAGCCGAACATGGCGACGATGCTCGGCTTCCTCGCGTTCGATGCGAACGTCGCGCAGCCGGTGCTCGACACGCTCGTGAAGGAAGTGGCCGACCGCTCGTTCAACTGCATCACGATCGATGGCGACACGTCGACGAACGACTCGTTCATCCTGATCGCGTCGGGCAAGAGCACGCTGCCCGCGATCACGTCGACCGATTCGCCTGCCTATGCGGCGTTGCGCGACGCGGTGACGGAAGTTGCACAGGTGCTGTCGCAACTGATCGTGCGCGACGGCGAAGGCGCGACGAAATTCATGACGGTGCAGGTCGAAGGCGGCAAGAGCGTCGCCGAATGCCGCCAGATCGCGTACGCGATCGGCCATTCGCCGCTCGTGAAGACGGCCTTCTATGCATCCGACCCCAACCTCGGCCGGATTCTCGCGGCGATCGGCTATGCGGGCGTCGCGGATCTCGACGTCGGCAAGATCGATCTCTACCTCGACGACGTGCTCGTCGCGAAGGCGGGCGGCCGCAATCCGGCCTACCAGGAAGAGGACGGCCAGCGCGTGATGAAGCAGAGCGAGATCACGATCCGCGTGCTGCTCGGCCGTGGCGACGCCCAGGCCACCGTCTGGACGTGCGACCTGTCGCACGATTACGTGAGCATCAACGCGGATTACCGCTCCTGATCGGGAGCGCTCAACGACATGGACAAGCTTGAACAGTTTCTGACGCGCGCGGAAGCGCTGCTCGGCCGTCTCGAAGGGATGCTGCCGCCCGCACCGGCGGCCATCGACTGGAACGCGGCCCACGCGTTCCGCTGGCGCAAGCGCCAGGGGCGCGGTTACCTGCAGCCGGTGCCGGCCGTGTCGTCGATCACGCTCGACGATCTGCACAACATCGATCGCCAGAAAGCGCTGATCGACCAGAACACGCGGCAGTTCGTGCAGCGCAAGCCGGCCAACAACGTGCTGCTGACCGGCGCACGCGGTACCGGCAAGTCGTCGCTGATCAAGGCATGCCTGAACGCGTACGCGAACGACGGGCTGCGCCTGATCGAAGTCGACAAGGACGACCTGCACGATCTCGGCGACATCGTCGACCTGATTTCGCAGCGTCCGGAGCGGTTCATCGTGTTCTGCGACGACCTGTCGTTCGAGGACGGCGAATCGGGCTACAAGGCGCTGAAGGTCGCGCTCGACGGGTCGATCGCCGCGCAGTCGGACAACGTGCTGATCTACGCGACGTCGAACCGCCGCCATCTGCTGCCCGAGTACATGAGCGACAACGAGTCGTACAAGCATCTGCCGGACGGCGAGATTCACCCCGGCGAAGTCGTCGAGGAGAAGATCTCGCTGTCGGAGCGCTTCGGTCTGTGGGTCAGCTTCTATCCGTTCAAGCAGGACGACTACCTCGACATCGTCGCGCACTGGCTACGTCACTTCGGCTGCCCGGATGCGGAGATCGAGACGGCGCGCGGCGACGCGCTGGTGTGGGCGCTCGAGCGCGGTTCGCGCTCGGGCCGCGTCGCATGGCAGTTCGCGCGCGACTGGTCGGGCCGCAAGGAGCAGGCATGAGCGCGGACCTGGCACAGGGCGCCGTGCGGGCGCCGGACGGCCGTAAGGTGACGGAAGTCGCGGTCGGCGTGATGGTGCAGCCGGACGGGCGTTATCTGCTCGCGCAACGCCTGCAGGGCAAGCCGTATGAAGGTTACTGGGAGTTTCCGGGCGGCAAGCTGGAGGCCGGCGAAAGCGTCGAGGACGCGCTTGCGCGCGAGCTGCATGAGGAACTCGGCATCGAAGTCACGGCCAGCCACCGCTGGCACACGCTCGAGCACGATTATCCGCACGCGTACGTGCGGCTCTATTTCTGCAAGGTGACGGGCTGGACGGGCGAGCCGCACAGCAAGGAAGGGCAGGCGTTCGTGTGGCAGCAACTGCCGGTCGAAGTCGCGCCGCTGCTGCCGGCGGCGCTGCCGGTGCTGGAACTACTCGAGAAGGAAGCGGCGTCGCGTTGACGCCGAGGCGGCCTGCCGGAAAGGCGGGCCATATCGCCGGCGGCCGGCGTCGTGCCGGTCAGCTGTCGCGACGGCCGTCGGCGCTGTCCTCTTCCGACGACGGGCCCTCGTCGGCGGCGCCCCCGATCCGGTACTTTTCCGCGGCCCATGCGCCGAGGTCGAGCTGCTTGCAGCGGGCCGAACAGAACGGGCGGAACTGATTTTCAGGCGTCCAGCGCACTTCGGCGCCGCACGACGGACATTTCACGACGGTAGTCATACGAAAGCATCGATCCGGCACGCGGCCGTTACAGATTGCACAGTGTCAGATGGAACGGCACGTCGATGTCCACCGCGCGCGGCCGCACATCGCCGTCCTGCATGGTGAACCGCACCCACAACATGTATTTGTTGGCGCTCGCTTCGGGAATCACGCGCAGCTCCGGCGGCACCCGGACCTGCATCAGCTGGTAGGTGCGGCCGGACAGCATCTGCTGGTAGCTGCCCTGCATCGCCATGACCTTCGACGCCTGACCCGATTCGCGCGCGAGCCGCAGCACGATCGCCGCGGCGTCGCGCAACGGCAGCATCGGCAGGATCCACTTCGCGATATCCTGGCGCCGCTGCTCGGCGGGCCATTGCTGCCACGCGTAGTACGACGGCAGGTCGAACTTGCACGTCCCGCCCGGAATCACCGCGCGGCTGCGGATGCTGGCGAGCCACTCGTTGTCGACGAGGTGCTGGCCGGTCTTGCCCTGCATCTGCGCGAGATTCGCGAGCGTCTGCTCGATTTCGCCGAGCACGGCCTCGAGCGCGTTCTGCTCGATGCCCGGATTGCCGCGAAAGGGGGCGAGCGTCTGGCGTTGACGTTCGAGCTCCTTCATCAGATCCGATTTCAGGTCCGCGCGGCCCGTTACCTCGGCGATTTCGAACAGCGTCGTCAACGCGACGTGGTGTTCACGCGGGTCCTCCTGAGCCAAAAAGAACGCGAAGCGCTCGAACAGATCTTCGAGACGCAACAGCGTGCGAATTCGCTCGTTGAACGGATACTCGTAAAGAATCAAGCGCGCTCGCCTCGTCGGTAGGGATTGAAACAATGAAGGACATTCTAATGCCCCCTCTCTACCCTAGCAACGCACCAATTTCGTACACCATCACGATCGCGCGCGACGCTCAGTGCGCGGCGGTCGCGAATCCGACATAACGTTGATGCAGTGCATCGACCTGCGCGGCGAGCACGGCGGGCGTGACCGCGTCGTTGACGATCACGTCGTCGGCCGCCGCGAGGCGGGCTTCGCGCGTCGCCTGTCGCGCGATGATCGCTTCGACTTGTTCGCGCGTGAAACCGTTGCGCCGCATCACGCGCGCAATTTGCGTTTCGACCGGGCAGTCGACGACGAGCACGCGATCGCTGCGTGCCTTCCAGGTGCCCGATTCGACGAGCAGCGGCACGACGAACATCACATACGGGCCCTGTGCTTCGTGCGCCTCGCGATCGGTTTCCGCGCGGATCAGCGGATGCGTGATCGCCTCGAGGCGCCGGCGGGCGTCATCGTCGCTGAAGATCAGCGTGCGCATCTTCGCGCGATCGAGCGAGCCGTCGGCGGCCACGAAGTCGCGACCGAAAGCTTGCTCGATCGCCGGCATCGCGAGGCCGCCCGGTGCGGTGATGCGATGGGCAATCAGGTCGGTATCGACGAGCGATGCGCCACGGGCGCCGAACAGGTCGGCGACGGTCGTCTTGCCGCTGCCGATACCGCCCGTGAGTCCTACGGAAAACATGTCAGCCTCCGAGCGCCGCATAGAAAGGGGTGCCGAAAAACAACGTGGCGACGCCGCCGGCCGCGAGGAACGGGCCGAACGGAATCGGCTCCTCGAAGCGCATGCGGCCGCGCCAGGTTGCGACGAGCCCGACGATCGCACCGGTCACCGCTGCGAACAGCACGACCTGCGGCAGTGCGGCCCAGCCCATCCATGCGCCGAGCGCGGCAAGCAGCTTCAGGTCGCCGAAACCGATGCCCTCGATGCCGCGCAGCCATTTGAACAGCCAGTAGATCGACCACAGGAACAGGTAACCGGCCATCGCGCCGATCACGGCCGAGCGCAGCGACGTGAAGGTGCCTCCGAGGTTCATGACGAGCCCGGCCCACAGCAGCGGCAGCGTCATCGAGTCGGGCAGGTAGCCGGTCCGGATATCGATCGCGCTCATCGCGAGCAGCGCCGCGCACAGCGCGAACGCGGCAAGCGCGGCGACGGTCGGGCCGAACGCCGCGAGCGAGGCGGCGGCGAGCAGCGCGCACGCGAGTTCGACGAGCACATAGCGGACGCCGATCGCATGGCCGCAGCGCCGGCAGCGCCCGCGCAGCATCAGGTAGCTGACGAGCGGGATGTTTTCCCACGCGCGCAATACGTGGCCGCAGTGCGGGCAGGCGCTGCGCGGGCGCCACAGATCGTAGCGCGGCGGATAACCGTCGTCGGGCGGGGAGCTCGCGGCGCCCGTCGCTTCGGCGATCTCCGCCTGCCACGCGCGCTGCATCATCACGGGCAACCGGTGCACGACCACGTTCAGGAAGCTGCCGATGCAAAGGCCGATGACGACCGCGAACGCATACTGCAGCGCGGGCGGCAGCAACGCCAGCGCGAGCAGCGCGCGCTCGGGCGAATCGGAAACGGCGGACAGGGGCGCTGGCGTCATGAGGCTCGAGGTTCGGACAAAAAGGCGACAGAATCGGTTGCGATGCTACACCACGTTGCCGAGTTGAAGGATCGGCAGGTACATCGCGATCACGAGGCCGCCGACGAGGGCGCCCAGGACGATCACGATCAACGGTTCGCCGAGCGCCGCGAGCGCATCGAGGCGCGCGTCGAGCTGGCGTTCGCACGACGCGGCGATGTCGGCCAGCATCGTATCGAGCGCACCGGATTCCTCGGCGACGGCGATCGGTTGCACGACGTCGTCCGGAAAGCAGCCGGCCGAATGCATCGCGTCGGCCAGACGCACGCCGTGCAACACGCGTGCGGCGATGTGCGCGGTGGCGTGCGCGAACACCGGATGGCCGGCCGTGCGCTCGAGCGTGGCGAATGCATCGGCGAGCGGCACGCCGGCGCCGAGCAGGGTCGCCAGCGAGCGGCACCAGCGTGCGGCCGCGAACCGCTCCAGCGCGCTGCCCGCGAGCGGGGCGCGCAGCAGGTGCCGCGCGAGCGCATGACGCAGCGCGGCCGAGCGCCGAAGCGCGTGCTGCGCCGCGAACCCCGTGGCGGCCGCGCCGGCCAGAAGCACGCCGCCCCAGGCCGACAGCGCGGAGGACAGCGCGAGCAGTGCGCGCGTCGGTGCGGGCAGGGCGGCGCCGAAACCGTCGAAGATCTGACGGAAGGTCGGCACGACCCACACCATCAATGCTGCCGAGATCGCGAGCGCGAACAGGATGACGGCGGCCGGATACGCGAGCGCCGCGCGCAGCTTGCGCCATTGCGCATCGGCGCGCTCGCGGTGTTCCGCGAGCCGCGTCAGCACGATGCCGAGCGAACCGGACGCTTCACCGACTTCGATCAACTGGCGATACAGCGTGCCGAACTGCGATGGATAGCGTGCGAGCGCATCGGCGAAGCGCCGGCCGCCGACGATTTCGCGCGCGAGCCCCGCGGCGATGCGCGGCACGCCGTCGCGCGTGCGGGTGCGCGCGAGCATCTCGAGCGACGGCGCAAGCGGCAGGCCGGCTTGCAGCAGGCTCGCGAGCTGGCGCGTGAAGCGCGTGATGTCGCGCGCGGCCGCCGCAGGCGGACGGGCCGGCCCGCGGACGTCGAGCGACAGTACCGCGATGCCGTCGCGCGCGAGCGTGGCGCGCGCGGCCGCGGCGTCAAAGGCGATGACGATTCCGCTGCGCGGCGAGCCGTCGCGATGGCGGCCGCGCCATGCAAAGCGGGTTTCGCGCGGCGGCGTGCGCATGTTCACGCCGCGGGTGTGGCGGCGACGGCTTCCGCGATGCTCGTCGTGCCGTCCATGACGCGCGCGAGTGCCGCGTCGCGCAGCGTGCGCACGCCCTCGGTCGCCACGCATTGCGCGAGTTCGCCGACGCTCGCCCGCGCGACGATGCGCTCGGCCAGCCGGGGCGATACCGGCATCGTCTGGTGCAGGCCGATGCGGCCGCGATAGCCGATCCCGTGACAGGCGGAACAGCCGCGCGCGACGAACGGCCGCCATCCGGCTGCCAGCGCCGCCGGGTCGCACCCGGCTTCCCGCAGCGCGCGCGCCGACGCGTCCGAATGCACGCGGCAGGCGACGCACAGGCGCCGGACGAGACGCTGCGCGGTGACGAGGTGCAGCGCCGCGGCGAGGTTGTACGGCGCGACGCCGATGTCGAGCAGCCGCGCGACGGCGGCCGGCGCATCGTTCGTGTGCAGCGTCGACAGTACGAGATGACCGGTCTGCGCGGCCTTGATCGCGACATCGGCCGTCTCCGCATCGCGAATCTCGCCGACCATGATGACGTCCGGATCCTGCCGCAACAGCGCGCGCAGCGCCGTCGCGAACGTGAGCCCCGCCTTGTCGGCGACCCCGACCTGATTGATTCCGTCGAGCTGGATCTCGGCGGGATCCTCGACCGTGCAGACGTTGTGCGCGTCGCGATCGAGCATCTGCAGCGCGCAGTAGAGCGACAGCGTCTTGCCGCTGCCGGTCGGGCCCGTGACGAGCACGAGGCCATGCGGCGCGCGGATCGCGGCCTCCATCGCGGCCGCCTGCCGCGCGTCGAAGCCGAGGTTGGCAAGCGTGAGATCGGGCGGCAGCGTTTCGAGCCGCCGCAGCACGAGCTTTTCGCCGAACAGCGTGGGCAGCGAGCTGACGCGGTAGTCGCCGCGCGTGCCGCCGTCGACCGCAATGCGCAGCCGGCCGTCCTGAGGAAGCCGCCGCTCGGCGATGTCCATGCGCGAGAGCACCTTGATCCGCGTGACGAGCGCATCGCGCAGGTGCAGCGGCGGTCGCGCCAGTTCATGCAGCACGCCGTCGACGCGCAGACGGATGCGCCAGCCGGCTTCGAACGGCTCGACGTGGATGTCCGATGCGTCGCGCACGCGCGCCGCATGCAGCGTGTCCGTCAGCAGGCGTACGGCGGGGGCATCGTCGAGCTGGGCCGCATCGAGTGCAGGGGGCGCGGCGGCCGGCGGTGCGCCGGAATGCGCGGGCGACGACTGCGTGTGCAGCGGCGCCCCGGAGGAAGGGAAATGCATGTGAGCCGGCACGCTGGCCGCCTGTTGACCGTGATGCGCAGATGATCGCGCGTCGCGGGCGGCGCCGGCAGTCGGCCGTTCGGCCAAGGGCCTGTTCGCGCTAACAACGGGTTTGCGAACGTGTCTTTCCGCCCGTCCCCCAAGGGGGACTTCCTTCGGGCGCGTGCAAGAAGAGAGGAGGCGCAATAGCCGTCGCTATTGCAACGACGAACGACGCCGCCATGCGGGCGGAAAGGCACGTTCCCCTGTTTGGAAAACATTCGTTCGTGGGGCTGGCCCCCCCAGAAGGGCTGATCGCCGCGTCATGCTCCTCACGAATACGTCGAGTATTCGCTTCGTCGCCATCCTTGCGCTCGGCCCTTCTGGGGGCCAGCGCAAGCCCGTTATTAGCGTGAGCAGGCCCTAGCGCGCGGCGGCGCGTCCGGTGCGTGTGCCGCGCGGCTTGAACAGCTTGACGGTGCGTACGGCCTGATCGTCGCTGCGCATCACTTCGAGCATCACGTCGCCGATTTTCACGCACACGTCGTCTTCCGGAATTTCCTCGAGGATCTCGAGTACCAGTCCGTTCAGCGTCTTCGGCCCGTCGGTCGGCAGTTTCAGGTGCAGCCAGCGGTTCAGTTCGCGCAGCGGCATGCTGGCCGAGACGATGCATTCGCCGTTCTCGTCCCAGCCGCCCGCGCGTTCGCTGCGCGGCATCGACGTCGTGAATTCGCCGATCAGTTCCTCGATGATGTCCTCGGGCGTGACGAGCCCCTCGAGTTCGCCGTACTCGTTGACGACGAGCGCGGTGCGCTGCCGGGTTTCCTGGAAGAACTGGAGTTGCTGGACCACCGGCGTGCCCGACGGCACGTAGTACGGTTCGGCGAGCAGCGCGCGCAGCGTCTCGCGGTCGAAATCCTGGTTGTGCAGCGCGGTGAGCGTCTTGCGCACGTGCAGCACCCCGAGCACCTTGTCGATGTCGCCTTCGTAGACGACCAGGCGGTTGTGATAGCAGGTTTCGAGCTGATGCAGGATGTCGTCGAGCGGCGCGTAGAAGTTGAGCGACTCGATCTGGCGGCGCGGCACCATCACGTCGTCGACCGTGATGTTCTCGAGGTCGAACAGGTTGAGCAGGATGCTGCGGTGCTTGGTCGGCATGAAACTGCTCGATTCGAGCACGATGGCCCGCAGCTCGTCGGCCGACATCCGCTGGTCGCGGCCCTTTTTCGTGTTGATGCGCAGCGCCCACAGCACGCCGTTCGCGAGCGCATTGACGAACCAGACGACCGGCTTGAACACGCGCATCAGCGGGGCGATCACGAGGCTCGCGGGCAGCGCGATGCGTTCGGGGAACGTCGCGCCGACGATCTTCGGCGCGATTTCCGCGAACACGATGATCAGGAACGCGACGACGCCGGTCGCGATCGACAGCGCGAGGTTGTTGCGGCCGAACGTATGGAGCGCGAGCGAGGTCGTGAGGACCGGGATGATCGTGTTGAACAGGTTGTTGCCGATCAGGATCACGCTGAGCAGCAAGTCAGTGCGCGTGAGCAGCCCCTGCGTGGTTTTCGCGCCGAGTACGCCCTGACCGGCGAGATGCTTCAGCCGATGGCGATTGAGCGCCATCATCGCGGTCTCGGAAATGGAAAAGAAGCTGGAACAGAGGAGAAGCAGGAAGACGGCGCCGATTTGCGCCCATAAGGGAATTTGGTCCACGCGTTGGAAAGGGCAGTGAAGGACAGGGATGGGGGAAATATAGCAGAGGCCGGCGACCGCAATGTGTCGCGCGCGACACGGGGGCCTGCGGCCGCCGGACGAAAAAAAACCGTGCACACGGTGCACGGTTTTTTTAAATCTGGTCGGGGTGAGAGGATTCGAACCTCCGGCCTCTACGTCCCGAACGTAGCGCTCTACCAGGCTAAGCTACACCCCGATTTTTGCTCTTCGGACTTCGCCGTCTTCATGAAGATCGCTGCGTCGTCTCAAGCAAGAACGTAACTATAACGATGTTTTTTCTAAAAGGGAATACTTGGATGAAGAAATTTTTCGGGACAAGGCATCGCTCCCCGTTCGCGGCGTGCTTACGATTGCCGCGACGTCGAGTATGAGCACAACCCGAGCAGGCTTTCCTTGTAGATCGAATCGGGGAACGCGGCAATCGCCGCTGCGGCCGCCTGCGCTTCCTGGCGCGCGCATTCGAGCGTGTGATCGAGTGCGCCCGAGCGCGTGATCGCTTCGAAAATCGTGTCGAAGCGATCGGTGCCGCCCTGTTCGATCGCCTCGCGCGCGAGCGCCGACTGTTCGGGCGTGCCGCGCTCGATCAGGTAGATGAGCGGCAGCGTCGGCTTGCCTTCGCGGAGATCGTCGCCGGCATTCTTGCCCATCGCCTCGGCGGTGCCTGCATAGTCGAGCCAGTCGTCCATGATCTGGAACGCGGTGCCGATCCGGCGGCCGTATTCGGCTGCGGCGGCCTCGGTCGGCGCATCGGCGCCCGCGAGCACGGCGCCCAGACGGGCCGACGCCTCGAACAGCTTCGCCGTCTTGTAGCGGATCACCTGCATGTAGCGCGCTTCGTCGACGTCCGCGTCGTGCATGTTGAGGAGTTGCAGCACCTCGCCTTCCGAAATGATCGTCGTCGCTTCGGACAGGATCTCCATCACGCGCATCTTGCCGACGCCGACCATCATCTCGAACGAGCGCGAGTAGAGGTAATCGCCCACCAGCACGCTCGCCGCGTTGCCGAACAGCGCATTGGCGGTCTGGCGGCCGCGGCGCAGCTCGGATTCGTCGACGACGTCGTCGTGCAGCAGCGTGGCCGTGTGGATGAACTCGACGACGGCGGCCAGCACGTGCCGCTGGTGCGACGTTTCGCCGAGCGCGCCGGCGACGAGCAGCAGCAGCGCCGGACGCAGCCGCTTGCCGCCCGCGCCGATGATGTACTCGGCGATCTGGTTGATCAGCAGCACGTCGGACGCGAGGCTTTGCCGGATAACGCGATTCACCTGCTCCATGTCGCTGGTGATCGGGGCGAGCAGGTGGGCGGCGCTGAGGGTGGGGGAGGCGGTGGACGACGACATGATGATGGAATTGGGTGATGCCGCGGATTATAAGTCGAATCCGCGATATGCCGGTCTGTCAGACGTACCGGCAGCGCGATTTTGGCCGTCCGGCCGAGGCCCGCGCGCGGCAATCGTCGATCGGCTTTGACTTGGGTGCTAACCCCATGTATAATCACGTGTTTTCCGCGCGTGGTGTGCGGAAAAATTGGATCCAGAGTGAGGTTCTCAATGTACGCGGTCATAAAAACCGGCGGCAAGCAGTACAAGGTTGCCGTTGGCGAAAAACTCAAAGTAGAACAGATACCGGCTGACATTGACGCTGAAATCACGCTCGACCAGGTTCTCGCAGTGGGCGAAGGCGAATCGATTAAGTTCGGTGCGCCGCTGGTCAGTGGGGCTTCCGTCAAGGCCACCGTTGTGTCGCACGGTCGTCATGCCAAGGTCACCATCTTCAAGATGCGTCGCCGGAAGCACTACCAAAAGCACGGCGGCCACCGCCAGAACTACACTGAGCTGCGCATCGACGCGATCAACGCGTAAGCGCCTCGGTAAAGGAGCAATCAGATGGCACACAAAAAGGCAGGCGGCTCTTCCCGGAACGGCCGCGACTCCGAGTCGAAACGTCTCGGCGTGAAAGTGTACGGCGGCCAGGCAATCAATGCCGGCGGCATCATCGTGCGTCAGCGCGGTACGCGCATGCACGCTGGCGATAACGTCGGCATGGGCAAGGATCACACCCTGTTCGCGCTGGTCGACGGTCACGTCAAGTTCGCGACCAAGGGCGCGGACAAGAAGCATCTGGTCATCGTCGTCCCGGCGGCTGCCTAAGTCAGGCACCCACGGGCTTCGTAGCCGAAAGGCCCCGCAGTCTTCGCGGGGCCTTTTTTATTGGGTCGCCGGGCGCATGTGCGTGCCGGCGACCCTCGCGCAACCGGCGTGCGATCGGCCGAACGGCAGATTGTTCAAGCGCGCCGGCGCGCGGCACAATAGCGGAAATACTGGGCGGAGTGACGAATGAAGTTCATTGACGAAGCACGAATCGAAGTCATCGCCGGCGACGGAGGCGATGGCAGCGCGTCGATGCGCCGTGAGAAATTCGTCCCGTTCGGCGGGCCGGACGGTGGCGACGGCGGCCGGGGCGGCAGCGTTTACGCGATCGCCGACCGCAACATCAACACGCTGATCGACTACCGTTACGCGAAGAAGCACCTCGCGCGCAACGGCGAAAACGGTCGCGGTTCGGATTGCTACGGCAAGGGCGGCGACGATGTCACGCTGCGCATGCCGGTCGGCACGATCATCAGCGACATGGATACGGGCGAGCTGATCGCCGATCTGACCGAGCACGACCAGCAGGTGATGCTCGCGCAGGGCGGCGCCGGCGGCCTCGGCAACCTGCATTTCAAGTCGAGTACGAACCGCGCGCCGCGCCAGAAGACGGACGGCAAGCCGGGCGAGCGGCGCATGCTGAAGCTCGAGCTGAAAGTGCTCGCCGACGTCGGCCTGCTCGGCATGCCGAACGCGGGCAAGTCGACCTTCATCTCGTCGGTGTCGAACGCGAAGCCGAAGATCGCCGATTACCCGTTCACGACGCTCGCGCCGAATCTCGGCGTGGTGCGTGTCGGCCCGAGCAAGAGCTTCGTGATCGCCGATATCCCGGGGCTGATCGAGGGGGCGGCCGAAGGCGCGGGCCTCGGGCATCAATTCCTGCGTCACCTGCAGCGTACCGGCGTGCTGCTGCATCTGGTCGATCTCGCGCCGTTCGACGAAAGCGTCGATCCGGTCGCGGAAGCGACGGCGATCGTCGGCGAGCTGCGCAAGTACGACGAGGCCCTCTACGAGAAGCCGCGCTGGCTCGTGCTCAACAAGCTGGACATGGTGCCGGAAGACGAGCGCGAGGCGCGCGTCGCGGATTTCCTCGACCGCTTCGGCTGGGACGGCCCCGTGTTCGAGATCTCGGCGCTGACGGGCCAGGGCTGCGAAGCGCTGTGTTACGCGATCTACGACTATCTCTCCGAACACTCGGACGCGCATCGTGCGGCGGAGGCGGAGGATCTCGCGGCCGACGTGCGTTTCCGCGATGCGCCGCCGGCGAAGGGCGGTGCGACGCCGGGCGACGACGCCTGAACGTTCGCTGACGCGCCGGGCGTGCCGCCCGGCGTTGGCGTTCAATCGCGCCCGGCCGGGCAGGCATCAGATACAGGAGACAGTGCAGGATGCGTTCGATCATCGCGGATTCGAAGCGATTGGTGGTGAAGGTGGGCTCCAGCCTCGTGACCAACGACGGCAAGGGGCTCGATCATGCTGCGATCGGCCGCTGGGCGGCTCAGATCGCTGCGCTGCGTGCGCAGGGCAAGGAGGTCGTGCTCGTCAGTTCGGGCGCGATTGCCGAAGGCATGCAACGGCTCGGCTGGAGCAAGCGGCCGCGGGAAATCGACGAGCTGCAGGCCGCCGCCGCGGTCGGCCAGATGGGGCTCGCGCAAGTCTACGAAAGCCGCTTCACCGAGCACGGCATCCGCACCGCGCAGATCCTGCTCACGCACGCCGATCTGGCGGATCGCGAGCGCTACCTGAATGCGCGATCGACGTTGCTCACGCTGCTGCGGCTCGGCGTCGTGCCGATCATCAACGAAAACGACACGGTCGTCACCGACGAAATCAAGTTCGGCGACAACGACACGCTCGGCGCGCTCGTCGCGAACCTGATCGAAGGCGATGCGCTGATCATCCTCACCGACCAGTCGGGGCTGTTCACGGCCGATCCGCGCAAGGACCCGAATGCGACGCTCGTCGGCGAGGCCAATGCGGGCGCGCCGGAGCTCGAGGCGATGGCAGGCGGAGCCGGCTCGAGTCTCGGTCGCGGTGGGATGCTGACGAAGATCCTCGCGGCGAAGCGTGCGGCGCACAGCGGCGCGAATACCGTGATCGCGAGCGGCCGGGAGGCCGACGTGCTCGTGCGTCTGGCGGCCGGCGAGGCGATCGGCACGCAACTGATCGCACGGACCGCGCGGATGGCGGCGCGTAAGCAATGGATGGCCGACCATCTGCAGGTGCGCGGCCATGTCGTGATCGACGCGGGTGCGGTCGAGAAGCTGACGGCCGGCGGCAAGAGCCTGCTGCCGATCGGCGTGACCGACGTGCAGGGCGCGTTCGCGCGCGGCGAGGTGATCGCGTGTGTCGGCCCGGACGGGCGCGAGGTGGCGCGCGGGCTCACGAACTACAGCAGCGCGGAAACGAAGCTGATTCACCGCAAGCCGAGCGGCGAGATCGAGACCGTGCTCGGCTATATGCTGGAACCCGAACTGATTCATCGCGACAACCTCGTGCTGGTGTAATCGCCGGCCGGTTCCGTCGTTCAAATGAAAAAGCCCGCGCGATGCGGGCTTTTTCATGCGCGGGACGATGCGGGTAGCCCGCATCGCGTGCCGTCAGCGCAACTGCGTCATCGCGGTGCGGTGGAACCGGATGTTTTCGAGAATCTGCCGGGTCGAGCCCTGCGGCATCTTGTTCGAACAGAAGTAGTCCTGGTAGAGCGCGGAGTGGTAGGCGTTCAGCTCGCCGTTCTCGATGCGCCGCCAGTCGTTCTCGACCGTGCGATCCCAGCCGTCGTGGTCCGAGTTCAGGCCGGCGTACTGGCGCCATTCGTAGGTGTCGCAGCGGATGCCTTCGTAGTTCACGTTGCGCGCACCGGCCGGGCTCGTGATGACGACTGCGTAGCGCACGACGCCGTCGGTACCGACGTCGAGCGACTTCGCATCGACGAAGAACTTCAGCGGCGTGTTCTGCGACACGTTGAACGGCAGCAGGTCGCCCGTTTGCGGCAGCGGCGGCAGCGTGTCGACGGCGTTTTCCTTCCAGGTCCCCTGACGGTCGAGCAGGTACACGAACTCGCTGTCATCCTTGTTGGACGGCGCTTTCGAGTTCGCGCAGCCGGCCAGGGCGGCCACCGCGGCGATCGATGCGAGCGCGAGAGCAATCGCTTTCAATATGCATTCCTCGTAAAAAAAGGGCGCGACACCAAGGTCGCGCCCGGTCATGCAGTCCGACTCGTCATTTGCCGACGATCACGCGGGGCGGCATCTCGTCGAGCGAGCTCGCCTCCACTTCGATCTCCGAACAGACCACCGATGTGTCGACAATCGTCAGCGGCTGGGCCGGTGCGCCAATGACGCGCGGATAGCGCGACACACGCGGCCCGCGCGGCTTCTCGGCTCGCTGCGCCGGGCGGCGCAGGAAGCGCGACAGTTCCGTCAGCGCCAACTGATAGACATCCCGCTTGAACTCGATCACCGCATCGAGCGGCACCCAGTACTCGTTCCAGCGCCACGCATCGAACTCCGGGTGGTCGGTCGCGCGCAAGCAAATGTCGCAATCGCGTCCGACCATCCGCAGCAGGAACCAGATCTGCTTCTGGCCGCGGTAATGACCGCGTACTTCGCGTTTGATGAACTTGTCAGGCACCTCGTAACGCAACCAGTCGCGGGTGCGGCCGATTATCTTGACGTGTTCCGGATGCAGGCCCGTTTCCTCGTGCAGTTCCCGGTACATCGCCTGCATGGGGGTCTCGCCGTACTTGATCCCACCTTGAGGAAACTGCCAGGAATGCTCGCGGAGCCGCTTGCCCCAAAACACCTCGTTGCGCGCGTTCAAGAGGATGATGCCGACGTTCGGGCGAAAGCCTTCACGATCCAGCATACAACCACCTTCGAATCCTTTAAAATTGCTTTGATTATAAACAGATAACGGGCGCTGCGCACCGTGACGGAGCGAATCCGCACGGGGCACACCGGCTGAATTGTCCCTGATTAGTCTGCTACGTCATCTGCGCCATCGCTGTTCACGGCGCGCAGCTTTTTCACCTTGAAACTTTTTCGGGCGCCCCGCCTGGGGGCGCCGTATTTGGAACCGTCCGCATGAAAGCTTCCCGTTTCTTTATCGGCACCCTGAAAGAGGCACCGGCCGACGCAGAGATCGTCAGCCACAAGCTGATGGTCCGCGCCGGCATGATCCGTCGCGTCGCCGGCGGCATCTACAATTACCTGCCGGTCGGCCTGCGTTCGATTCGCAAGGTCGAGGCGATCGTGCGCGAGGAAATGAACCGGGCGGGCGCCATCGAGCTGCTGATGCCGGCCGTGCAGCCGGCCGAGCTGTGGCAGGAGTCGGGCCGCTGGGAGCAGTACGGCCCCGAGCTGCTGCGCTTCAAGGACCGCAAGGACAACGATTTCGTGATCGGGCCGACGCACGAGGAAGTCGTCACCGACATCGCGCGCAACCAGATCAAGAGCTACCGGCAGATGCCGGTGAACTTCTACCAGATCCAGACGAAGTTCCGCGACGAGATCCGTCCGCGCTTCGGCGTGATGCGCGGCCGCGAATTCATCATGAAGGACGCGTATTCGTTCGACAAGGATGCGGCGGGCCTGAACGAGTCGTACCGCAAGATGTACGACGCGTACGTGCGCATCTTCACGCGTCTCGGCCTCGAGTTCCGGGCGGTCGCGGCCGACAGCGGCTCGATCGGCGGCAACTTCTCGCACGAATTCCACGTGATCGCCGATACCGGCGAGGACGCGATCGCGTACTGCCCGACGTCCGAATTCGCGGCGAACGTCGAGGCGGCCGAAGCGCTGCCGCTGATTGCCGAGCGCGCGGCGCCGGCCGAAGCGATGGAAAAGGTCGCGACGCCCGGCAAGGCGAAGTGCGAGGCCGTCGCCGAACTGCTGGGCATCCCGCTCGAGCGCACGATCAAGTCGATCGTGCTCGCGACCGACAACGAAGGCGCCGAGCCGACCATCTGGCTCGTGATGCTGCGCGGCGATCACGACCTGAACGAGATCAAGGTGTCGAAGCTGCCGGGCCTGAAGAACCACCGCTTCGCGACCGAGCAGGAAATCGTCGAGTGGTTCGGTACGCCGCCGGGCTACCTCGGCCCGGTCGGCACGAAGAAGCCGGTGAAGGTGATCGCGGACCGCACGGTCGCGAACATGAGCGACTTCGTCGTCGGCGCGAACGAGGTCGACTATCACATCGCCGGCGTGAACTGGGGCCGCGACCTGCCGGAGCCCGAAGTCGCCGACGTGCGCAACGTGAAGAAGGGCGACCCGTCGCCGGACGGCAAGGGCGCGATCGACATCTGCCGCGGCATCGAAGTCGGCCACGTGTTCCAGCTCGGCACCAAGTACTCGGAAGCGATGGGCGCGACGTTCCTCGACGAGTCGGGCAAGCCGCAGCCGATGCTGATGGGCTGCTACGGCGTCGGCATCACGCGTATTCTCGGCGCGGCGATCGAGCAGAACTTCGACGATCGCGGCATCGTCTGGCCCGAGTCGATCGCGCCGTTCGAGGTCGTGCTGTGCCCGATGGGCTATGACCGCAGCGACATGGTGCGCGAGACGGCCGACAAGCTGTACGCGGAACTCGTCGCGGCCGGCATCGACGTGATCCTCGACGATCGCGGCGAACGCCCGGGCGTGATGTTCGCCGACTGGGAGCTGATCGGCGTGCCGCATCGTCTCGTGATCGGCGAGCGCGGGCTGAAGGAAGGCAAGATCGAGTACCAGGGCCGCCGCGACACCGAAGCGACGCTGCTGCCGGCCGACACGGCCGCGGCGACGGTCGCGGAGAAGATCCGCGCTGCGCTCGCGCACTAAGCGCGGCGACCGGGGGACACGATGGAATACACGTTCCTGTCGGCCACCGTGCTCCTCGTGCTGATCACGGATCCGCTCGGCAACATCCCGCTGTTCATTTCGGCGATGCGCGACGTGCCGCGCGAGCGGCGCGTGAAGCTGATCCTGCGGGAAGTGGGCATCGCGTTCGTGATCCTGCTGTTCTTCATGGTGGTCGGCGATCGCTTCCTGCGGATGATGAGCCTCACCGACCTGTCGCTGCGGCTCGGCGGCGGGATCGTGCTGTTCCTGATCGCACTGCGGATGATCTTCCCGCATCCGGACGGTGCGCTCGGCAGCGATCCGCGCGCGGGCGGCGAACCGTTCATCGTGCCGCTCGCGATCCCGGCGCTCGCGGGGCCGTCCGCGCTCGCGACGGTGATGCTGCTGACGTCGCAGGCGCCGGGCAAGATGTTCGAGTGGGTCGGCGCGCTGACGGTCACGATGATCGTCTGTGCGATCACGCTGGTGCTGGCCGAAAGGATTCAGGCGTGGCTCGGCGAGCGGACCGTCGCCGCGTTCGAGCGGCTGATGGGTCTCGTGCTCGTCGCGATCTCGGTCGAGATGCTGCTGGCGGGCATTCGCGCGTTCGTGCACCAGTTGCAGCCGTAGCGCGGGCGGCGCGGTCGACGAAAAAAAAGCGGCGCTCCGGGAAACCGGAGCGCCGCTTTCTATTTATATAGCCGGCGGGGCGGCGATCAGACGTTCGCGGTCAGCGCGCGGATCGTCGGCAGGTTGCGCCAGTAGCCCTTCGCGTCCATCCCGCAGCCGAACACGTAGCGATCCGGCACCGAGAAGGCGCAGAAGTCTGGGTGCAGCGGTTTCGCCTTCGCGAGCGTCTTCTCGCATAGCACGGCCGACATGAAGCGCTGCGCGCCCATGTCGAGGATGCGGTCGCGGATCGCGGCCATCGTCTCGCCTTCGTCGAGGATGTCGTCGAGCACGAGCACGATGCGGTCCTTCACCGATTCGCGAGGCGCGACGCGCCAGTGCATTTCCGGGCTGCCCTGCGTCGTGTTGCGGTAGCGGGTCAGGTGGATGTAGTCGAATTCGAGCGGGAAATCGAGATGCGGCAGCAGCATCCCGGTAAACACCGCGGCGCCGCCCATCACCGAGAGAACGAGCGGGAACGCGTCGCCGATCTCGGCGCGGATCGCGTCGGCCATCTTCGAGATCGACGCGTTGACGGCGTCGGCCGAGACGATCTCTTCGGAGTGGTCGAAAATGTGGAGGGCTTCTTCGCGGTTCATGTGTTCTGGCGGGCAGTCGGTATACAAATAAGGATGAAGCAGAACGGCAGGCGCGCGCTACGGCAAAAACCCGCGCGCCGGCCGACGGGCGAAATCAGCGCATGCCGGGCATCATGCCCTTCAGGCCGCGCATCATCTTCTGCATGTTGCCGCCCTTCAGCTTCTTCATCATCGTACGCATCTGGTCGTACTGGTTCAGCATCCGGTTGACTTCCTGCACCGGCACGCCCGCGCCGGCCGCAATGCGACGCTTGCGCGTCGCCTTGATGATTTCGGGTTTCGCGCGCTCGGCGGGCGTCATCGAGCTGATGATGCCTTCCATCCGGCGAATCGACTTCTCCGCCTGGCCCATGTCGGCGCCGGCCGCCGCCTGCTGGAACTGCGCGGGGAGTTTGTCCATCAGCGACGACAGGCCGCCCATGTTCTTCATCTGCGAGATCTGCGCGCGGAAATCGTTCAGGTCGAAGTCGCCGCCTTTCTTGACCTTGTCGGCGAGCTTCTGCGCGGCCTGGACATCGACGCCGCGCTGCGCTTCCTCGACGAGCGCGAGGATGTCGCCCATGCCGAGGATCCGGTTCGCCATCCGGTCCGGGTGGAACACCTCGAGGCCGTCGAGCTTTTCGGCGACGCCGACGAACTTGATCGGCTTGCCCGTGATGTGGCGCACCGACAGCGCGGCGCCGCCGCGCGAGTCGCCGTCGAGCTTGGTCAGCACGACGCCGGTGAGCGGCAGCGTGTCGTTGAACGCCTTCGCGGTGTTGACCGCGTCCTGGCCGAGCATCGCGTCGACGACGAACAGCGTTTCGGCCGGCTTCAGCGCACCGTGCAGCGCGGCGATTTCCTGCATCATCGCTTCGTCGATGCCGAGGCGGCCGGCCGTGTCGACGATCAGCACGTCGTGGTAGTGGCGCTTCGCCCAGTCGACGGCCGCGAGCGCGATGTCGACGGGCTTCTGGTCCGGCGTGGACGGGAAGAAGTCGGCGCCGACCTGTTCGCTCACCGTTTTCAGCTGCATGATCGCGGCCGGGCGATACACGTCGCACGACACGGTCAGCACCTTCTTCTTGTACTTCTCGCGCAGCAGCTTCGCGAGCTTGCCGGCGGTCGTGGTCTTGCCCGCGCCCTGCAGGCCGGCCATCAGGATCACGGCGGGCGGCGTGACCGCGAGGTTCAGCTCGGCGGCCTTGCCTTCGTAGTCGCCGCCGATCACGGCGGTCAGTTCCTTCTGGACCACGCCGACGAGCGCCTGGCCCGGCGACAGGCTGCTGATCACTTCTTCGCCGAGCGCCTTTTCCTTGACCTTGGCGATGAATTCGCGGACGACCGGCAGCGACACGTCGGCTTCCAGCAGCGCGAGACGCACCTCGCGGAGCATCTCCTGCGTGTTCGCCTCGGTGAGCCGGGCCTCGCCGCGCAGCGTCTTGACGACGCGCGCCATCCGTTGAGTGAGATTGTCGAGCATGGGGAGCGATGGACAGTGGGGCCCGAAGGCGCGGCGGAACCGAACAAAGGGAGCCGTCGCGGGAAGGGGGCCTAGTGTAAACTTCGAACATGGATATTGTACTGTATGCCCTCACCGCATTCCTGTACGGCGGCCTCGCCGTCGCCGGCTGGCGCGCGCACCGCCAGAGCGCGACGCCGCTCGTCGCGAGCGTGCCGGCCGTGCCGGTTCCCGCGTCTGCCGCGTCCGGGATGAGCGGGGCCGGCCGCGCGCTGCTGTTCGCCGCGCTGGTCGCGCACGGCGTGCTGCTCCACATGACGATCTTTCCGAACGACGCGATGGTGTTCGGCTTCGCGTTCGCGCTGTCCGCGATGTTCTGGCTCGGCGCCGGCATCTACTGGATCGAGAGCTTCTTCTTCCCGCTCGACAGCCTGCGCCTGCTGGTGCTGCCGCTCGCGTGCGGCGCGTCGCTGCTGCCGCTCGTGTTCGGCGGCGTGCGGGTGCTTCCTTATGCCGCGGCGCCGCTGTTCAAGCTGCATTTCCTGATCGCGAACATCGCGTACGGGCTGTTCGCGATCGCCGCGCTGCACGCGATTCTGATGCTGATGGTCGAGCGGCGCCTGCAGTCGCTGCGCAGCGGCGGGCGCGACGGCTCGACGGGCTGGATCGCGAGCTGGCTCGAAACGCTGCCGCCGCTGCTCACGCTCGAGAAGCTGCTGTTCCGCCTGATCGGCGCCGGCTTCGTGCTGCTGACGCTGACGCTCGCGTCGGGCATCCTGTTCAGCGAGCAGGTCGACGCGCGCGCGTTGCGGCTCGACCACAAGACGGTGTTCGCGATCCTGTCGTGGCTGATGTTCGGCGGCCTGCTGATCGCCCGCAAGACGTCGGGCTGGCGCGGCCGCGGCGCCGCGCGCTGGGTGCTCGTGTCGTTCGCCGCGCTGCTGCTCGCGTATGTCGGCAGCCGGTTCGTTTTCGAGGTGCTGCTGCACCGCTCCGTGGTTTGACCGCAGGTTTTCGATGCGACAGATTCTTCTCCTGATCCTTCTCTTCTTCGCGGGTTCGTGGCTCGCGCGCAAACTGCGCCATGCGCAGGAACAGGCACAGGCGCGCGCCGGCCGCGGCGCCGGTCACGACGGTGCGCCCGGCGCCGGCGCCGCGCGCCCGAACGGCGACGCACGGTCGCTGCCCGAGCCGATGGTGCGCTGCGCCGAATGCGGCGTGCATGCGCCGAAGGGCGACGCCGTCGCCGCGAGCGGCGAATACTTCTGCAGCGCCGAGCATGCGCGGCGCCACGCCGCGCGCGTGAACGGTCGCGACGCCCGATGAGCGACGCGCCGGTGCTGTCGGTCGACGCGAACGGCTGGGTGCGCGAAGCGCGCCACGCGCCGTCGCCGAACTTCGAGATGCGGCCCGCGGGTGCGGTGCCGACGCTCGTGGTCGTCCACAACATCAGCCTGCCGCCCGGCGAATTCGGCGGCGATGCGATCGAGGCGCTGTTCCTGAATCGCCTCGACTGCGATGCGCACCCCTATTACCAGCGCCACCTGCGCGGCGTGCGGGTGTCCGCCCATTTCCTGATCCGCCGCGGCGGCGAGCTCGTGCAGTTCGTGTCGTGCGACGAGCGCGCGTGGCACGCGGGCTCGTCCGAGTTCTTCGGCCGCCCGCGCTGCAACGACTTCTCGATCGGCATCGAGCTCGAAGGCGCGGACGACGTGCCGTTCGACGATGCGCAATACGCGGTGCTCGCCGCGCTCTCCCGCGCGCTCGCCGCGCGCTACCCGGTCGACGCGTTCGCGGGGCACTCGGACGTCGCGCCGGGCCGCAAGACCGACCCGGGCCCGCACTTCGATTGGCAACGCTTCGCGAGCGATGCCGGTTTTTCCGCCGAATACTTTCCTTTCCGTCAGCACTGATCGCGGGGTTTTTTGAGCGGAGAAAGTTTTTTCTCCGACCAATGCCTTGCCGTGTCTGCGCGTGAGCGATGTCAAGACCTCTATCGCAAATTATCCGTTTGGACGTCCTCCGAATGTCCACTATACTTGGTGCCAGTTGAGCAGTTCTGCACTAGATATAGTGTGTGTCGCAGGGGAAAACCCGAGCGGCACCGGCCGGCGGGCAACGCCGGCGGACAGGGTTCTCAAGGCGGCGCGTCAGGCCGGGCGGTCCGGGCGTCGCGACCAGCGCAGCGAATATCGACGGGGCAGGGTATACATGACGAAGCACACGACCGGCCGGGTTGTCGCGCATCGACCGAACCGGCTTCCCCGGCGCATCGCTCGCCTCTTACCGCTCGCGCACCGCATGGCGCGGCGTTCGTTTTAATCCGCGGTTCTCTCCGCACCATCCAACACCAGGAGCTTTGCACATGCAAACCACCGACAACGCGACGTCCCAGTACGAGAGCGCCTCGAGCCGTCCGCTCGGCGGGACCGAACAGGGCGCGAAGGCGCTCGCGCCGCAGGCCACGTTCGCCGACTACAAGGTGATCCGCCGCAACGGCAGCGTCGTGTCGTTCGAACCGTCGAAGATCGCGATCGCGGTGACCAAGGCTTTCCTGGCCGTCAATGGCGGGCAGGGCGCGGCATCGGCGCGCGTACGCGAGCAGGTCGAGCAACTGACGCACAACGTCGTGCGCGCGCTCGTGCGCAGCCGCCCGAACGGCGGTACGTTCCATATCGAAGACATCCAGGACCAGGTCGAACTCGCGCTGATGCGCGGCGGCGAGCACAACGTCGCGCGTGCGTACGTGCTGTATCGCGAGAAGCGTCACCTCGAGCGCCAGCATGCGGGCGAGGAAGCGGCGGCCGCGGGCGGCGAGTCGACCACCGGCATCAACGTCGTCGACAACGGCGTCACGCGCCCGCTCGACCTGAACGCGCTGCGCGCGCTGATCGTGTCGGCGTGCGACGGCCTCGGCGCTGCGGTTAACCCTGACCCGATCGTCGCGGAGACGGTGAAGAACCTGTACGACGGCGTGCCGATGAGCCAGGTCTACGACTCGGCGATCCTCGCGGCGCGCACGATGATCGAAAAGGATCCGGCATACAGCCAGGTCACGGCCCGCATCCTGCTGCACACGATCCGCCGCGAGATCCTCGGCGAGGAAGTCGTGCAGGCCGAGATGTCGACCCGCTACGCCGAATACTTCCCGCAGTTCCTGAAGCGCGGCGTCGACGCCGGCCTGCTCGACGACAAGCTGCTGCAGTTCGACCTGAAGCGCCTCGGCGAAGCCCTCGACGCGAACCGCGACCTGCAGTTCGGCTATCTCGGCCTGCAGACGCTGTACGACCGCTACTTCCTGCACGTCGAAGGCACCCGCATCGAAATGCCGCAGGCATTCTTCATGCGCGTCGCGATGGGCCTGTCGCTGAACGAGATCGACCGCGAAACGCGCGCGATCGAGTTCTACAACGTGCTGTCGAGCTTCGACTTCATGAGCTCGACGCCGACGCTGTTCAACTCGGGCACGCACCGCTCGCAGCTGTCGTCGTGCTACCTGACGACGGTCGCGGACGATCTGGACGGCATCTATGAAGCGCTGAAGGAAAACGCGCTGCTGTCGAAGTTCGCCGGCGGCCTCGGCAACGACTGGACGCGCGTGCGTGCGCTCGGCTCGCATATCAAGGGCACGAACGGCAAGTCGCAAGGCGTGGTGCCGTTCCTGAAGGTCGTGAACGACACGGCCGTCGCGGTGAACCAGGGCGGCAAGCGCAAGGGCGCGGTGTGCGCGTACCTGGAATCGTGGCACCTGGACATCGAGGAATTCCTCGAGCTGCGCAAGAACACCGGCGACGACCGCCGCCGTACGCACGATATGAACACGGCGAACTGGATTCCCGACCTGTTCATGAAGCGCGTGATGGAAGGCGGCGAGTGGACGCTGTTCTCGCCGTCGACCTGCCCGGACCTGCACGACAAGTTCGGCGCGGAATTCGAGGCGGCTTACACGGCTTACGAAGACAAGGTCGCGCGCGGCGAGATCAAGCTGTTCAAGAAGATTCCGGCGCAGCAGCTCTGGCGCAAGATGCTCGGCATGCTGTTCGAGACGGGCCACCCGTGGATCACGTTCAAGGATCCGTGCAACGTGCGCTCGCCGCAGCAGCACGTCGGCGTCGTCCACTCGTCGAACCTGTGCACGGAAATCACGCTGAACACGAGCGACACCGAAATCGCGGTGTGCAACCTGGGCTCGGTGAACCTCGTCGCCCACCTGGTGAAGCAGGCCGACGGCAGCTACGCGCTCGACCACGACAAGCTGAAGCGCACGATCAGCGTCGCGATGCGCATGCTCGACAACGTGATCGACATCAACTACTACGCGGTGCCGAAGGCGCGTAACTCGAACCTGAAGCACCGCCCGGTCGGCATGGGCATCATGGGCTTCCAGGACTGCCTGCACCTGCTGCGCACGCCGTACGCGTCGGAAGCGGCGGTCGAGTTCGCCGACCGTTCGATGGAAGCCGTCTGCTACTACGCGTACTACGCGTCGACCGAGCTGGCCGAAGAGCGCGGCCGCTACTCGAGCTACCGCGGCTCGCTGTGGGATCGCGGCATCCTCCCGCAGGACACGCTGAAGCTGCTGACGGAAGCGCGCGGCGGCTACGTCGAGGTCGACACGTCGGAATCGCTCGACTGGACGACGCTGCGTGCGCGGATCGCCGCGCACGGCATGCGCAACTCGAACTGCGTCGCGATCGCGCCGACGGCGACGATCTCGAACATCATCGGCGTGTCGGCCTGTATCGAGCCGACCTTCCAGAACCTGTACGTGAAGTCGAACCTGTCGGGCGAATTCACGGTGGTGAACGAGTATCTGGTGCGCGACCTGAAGGAACGCGGCCTGTGGGACGAAGTGATGGTCGCCGACCTGAAGTACTTCGACGGCATGCTGTCGCGCATCGACCGCATCCCGGCCGACCTGCGCGCGATCTACGCGACCGCGTTCGAGGTCGACCCGACGTGGCTCGTCGAAGCGGCATCGCGTCGCCAGAAGTGGATCGACCAGGCGCAGTCGCTGAACATTTACATGGGCGGCGCATCGGGCAAGAAGCTCGACGAGGTCTACAAGCTCGCATGGCTGCGTGGCCTGAAGACGACCTACTACCTCCGCACGATGGCGGCGACGCACGTCGAGAAGTCGACGGTCGCACACGGTGCGCTGAACGCAGTGCCGACGGGCGGTGCAGGCAGCGGCGGCTCGGGCAGCGGCGGCGCGCAAGGCGCGGCGGGCGGCTTCGGTGCGGCAGGCGGCGATGCGTCGTCGGGCGTGGTCAACGCGGCGCCGGCACTCGCGCCGGTCGAAGCAGACGGTCCGGTGTGCACGATGCGTCCGGGCGATCCCGGCTTCGACGAGTGCGAAGCGTGCCAGTAACGCAGTGCGCCTGATCTGAGAAAGCAGGTCAGGGCGGCGCACACGACGGCCGATCGAGGTTGAAGTGTGCGCCGCTCTCAACTAAAAAAATGATAAGGAATCTGTAACGCGACACCTGCGTTGCAGGCAGTGACAAGCGATCGAAACATCCCCGACGGCGTCGCGTTTCGATCGGCGTTCGATGCGTCGAGCGCACCTCGCGACACAAGCGCGACGCACATCGCGCGCTGCATGAACGACGATGCGTTGCTCAAAGTGTTGTATCGAGGTCGCAACGCGAATCGAAAAAAGGATTTTTCGTGAGCGAACCCTTTTATCGCTCAGGAAAAGATGGTACAAACCGTTCTAAATTGATGGTGAGAATTTATGCTCAACTGGGATGACGAGAAGACTGCCGTAACCCCCGCGAGCGGAGCGCAGCAAAACGCGATGCGCACCTCCGCCGGGATGGCTGTCGGAATGCAGGCTGCAACGCCTGCCGCCCATCAGGTCCGCGACATTTTCGAAGGCGATCTTGCGGTGCCGCCGCAAGCATCGGCTGTTCCCGCCGGCGGTACGGAAGCGCGGGTCAATGTCGCCGACAAGCGCATCATCAACGGCCAGACTGACGTCAATCAGCTGGTGCCGTTCAAGTACAAGTGGGCGTGGGAAAAGTATCTGGCCGGTTGCGCGAACCACTGGATGCCGCAGGAAATCAACATGTCCCGCGACATCGCACTGTGGAAGGACCCGAACGGTCTGACCGAGGACGAGCGCCGCATCGTGAAGCGCAACCTCGGCTTCTTCGTGACGGCCGATTCGCTCGCGGCGAACAACATCGTGCTCGGCACGTACCGCCACATCACGGCGCCCGAGTGCCGGCAGTTCCTGCTGCGCCAGGCGTTCGAGGAAGCGATCCACACGCACGCGTACCAATACATCGTCGAATCGCTCGGTCTCGACGAAGGCGAGATCTTCAACGCGTATCACGAAGTCACGTCGATCCGCGCGAAGGACGAATTCCTGATCCCGTTCATTCATACGCTGACGGACCCGGCCTTCAAGACCGGCACGCTCGAAGCGGATCAGAAGCTGCTGAAGTCGCTGATCGTGTTCGCCTGCATCATGGAAGGCCTGTTCTTCTATGTCGGGTTTACGCAGATCCTCGCACTCGGCCGCCAGAACAAGATGACGGGTGCTGCAGAGCAATATCAGTACATCCTGCGCGACGAGTCGATGCACTGCAACTTCGGCATCGACCTGATCAACCAGATCAAGCTCGAAAACCCGCATCTCTGGACCGCGGAATTCCGCGCCGAGATCCGCGAGCTGTTCAAGCAGGCTGTCGAACTCGAATACCGCTACGCCGAAGACACAATGCCGCGCGGCGTGCTGGGTTTGAACGCGTCGATGTTCAAGAGCTATCTGCGCTTCATCAGCAACCGCCGTTGCCAGCAGATCGGCCTCGACCCGCTGTTCCCGAACGAGGAGAACCCGTTCCCGTGGATGAGCGAGATGATCGACCTGAAGAAGGAACGCAACTTCTTCGAGACGCGTGTGATCGAGTATCAGACGGGGGGCGCGCTGTCCTGGGAATGACCCGCAGCAGCGAACCCGTTACATGATGGAGCAGCCGGTGGCCTCTCGGCCCCGGCCCAAGGTTTAGGAGCAAGAACGCCTGATGCAAAGCATGCCCGGTGCCTTAACGGCCCAACGATACGACAGGCACTTTGCGAACCCTTCAGTGGGATGGGCAAACTTCCCTCCGGAAAAAGCGGACGGCCGTGTGGCGGTCCGCTTGATCAAGCGATTAGGGGTAGCGGCGCGAGGTGCGCCGGCTACCGACTTGATTTGGCGCGCGAGGCCATGGGGTCACGCGCGCCATACCGTATTCATTAGCGTAAGCGCGCGGTATCTGCGTACGCCGATGAATAGCCCGCTTCGAAGCGCACGTCCTGAACAGCGTCCGCGGGAAGCGGGTTTTGACGAAGGGTGTAGTTTGAACTGACTCTCATCTGAACCTGAAGGAGAACAACATGGCTACTGCCAAGAAGAAACCGGCTGCTAAGAAGGTTGCCGCCAAGAAGACCGTTGCGAAGAAGGCTGCTGCTCCGGCGAAGAAGGCCGCAGTGAAGAAGGTCGCTGCGAAGAAGGTCGCGGTGAAGAAGGTTGCCGCGAAGAAGGCCGCACCGGCGAAGAAGGCCGCTGCAAAGAAGGTCGCAGCCAAGAAGGTCGCAACGAAGAAGGTTGCAGCGAAGAAAGTCGCGGTGAAGAAGGTTGCTGCGAAGAAGGCAGCACCGGCCAAGAAGGCCGCTGCGAAGAAGGTTGCAGCGAAGAAAGTCGCAGTGAAGAAGGTTGCTGCGAAGAAGGCCGCACCGGCGAAGAAGGCTGCTGCGAAGAAGGCTGCGCCGGCGAAGAAGGCTGCCGCGAAGAAGGCCGCGCCGGCGAAGAAGGCTGCCGCGAAGAAGGCTGCGCCCGCCAAGAAGGCTGCCCCTGCGAAGAAGGCCGCCGCACCGGCGAAGAAGGCTGCTGCACCGAAGAAGGCCGTCGTGAAGAAGGCTGCGCCGGCAACGACCGCGTCGACCGCATCGGTTGCGCCGGCATCGGGCGTGAAGACCGCGCTCAACCCGGCAGCGGCATGGCCGTTCCCGACCGGCAGCCGTCCGTAATCGCGGCTGAGCAGCATCACCCGGACACTCACGTGGTGTCCGTGGGTTGAGTAGCGCTACTCAATCAATCCCGCCATCTGGCTCAGGTGGCGGGATTTTTTTTCGTCCTTGTGGTCGCCGATGGCGCGCCCGGCGGGGCTGGCCGACGCGAGCGCGGACGAGAACGGGCGGACGAAAAAAAACGCATGTGCGGCTTCGCACATGCGTTCGATCGCGGCTTGCGCCGCGTGCTGAGGATACCGGTCAGTGCGTGACGCGCGTGACGCCGCCGCTCGACAGCAGGCGCACGCGCTCGCCGGCGCGGAACGCTTCGCCGCTTGCCGCCTGCGTGATCGAGCGCAGATCGCCGTTGTCGAGGCGCACGGTGATTTCGACACCGTTCGCGGTGCTGAGGTTTTCGCCGACCGCGTTACCTGCGACCGCACCGACGAGGCCGCCGGCGATTGCCGTCAGGATCGAGCCTTTGCCGCCGCCGATCGCGCTGCCCGCGACCGCGCCGAGTGCACCGCCGCCGAGCGTGCCGATCGCGCTGCCGCCGCCGTCGGACTGAATGCGCACCGCACGGACGCTTTCGACCGTGCCCATGCGGACCGTCTGTTCGCGCTGCGCCTGGCCGACGCTATAGACATCCGCCGAACCGGGCGCCGTGAAGCAGCCGGCGAGCGTCAGCGTGGCCGTCAGCATGGCCGCGAGCGTGAGGGTTTTTTTCGTCAACATCTTTGCTCTCCCACAATATTCATTTGAGACTGTAACCGAATGCAGTCTCGAAGCGTGCGTCGATTTCGGCGCGCGTCAGTACGTAAGTCTGGGGCCCTTGATGGGCGATCTTGAGCGAGCCCATCAGGCTCGCGAGGCGGCCGGTGGTTGCCCAGTCGAAGCCTTGCTCGATGCCGTACAGCAGGCCACCCCGGAAGGCGTCGCCGCAGCCGGTCGGATCGGCGATGCGCTCGGCCGGCACGACCGGAATCTGTTCCGCACCCTGCTTGTGGCGGATGGTCGCGCCGTGCTCGCCACGCGTGATGACGAGGGCGTCGACCCGGCTGGCGATTTCATCTTCGGACCATCCCGTCTTGTCGCTCACCAGCTTGGCCTCGTAGTCGTTGACCGCTACATAGGTCGCAAGTTCAATGCTGCGGCGCAGCGTCGCACCGTCGAACAGCGGCAGGCCCTGGCCCGGATCGAACACGAACGGCACACCGGCCTCGGCGAGCTCTTCCACGTGCTGCACCATCCCGTCGAAGCCGTCCGGGCCGACGATCGCGAGCTTGATGTCGGGCGCGTCGCCCGCATGGTTCAGGTGCGATTGCATCATCGCGCCGGGGTGGAACGCCGCGATCTGGTTGTTGTCGAGATCGGTCGTGATCATCGCCTGCGCGGTGTACGTATCGGGCAGCACGCGAACGTGGTCGCGGCGCAGGCCGAGAGCGTCGAGCCGGTCGAGGTACGGCTGCGCATCCAGCGCGCCCATCGTGCCCATGATGCGCGCGTCGCCGCCGAGCAGGTGCAGCGCGTACCCGATGTTGCCTGCGCAGCCGCCGAATTCGCGGCGCATCGTCGGCACGAGGAAGCTCAGGTTGATGAGGTGCACCTGGTCGGGCAGGATGTGCTCGCGGAACCGCCCTTCGAAGGTCATGATGGAGTCGTAGGCGATCGAGCCGCAAATCAGCGTAGCCAAGGTGTGCGTTCCTGTAGAAATGAGGAGCCCTGCGCGACAACGCCGCGCGGAAGGGCGCGGCGCGGCAGGGGAAAGCGGAAGAAAGCTTACTTCAGTGCGGCGAGCGCTGCATCGTAGTTCGGCTCATCCTTGATTTCGCTGACGAGTTCCGCATGGATCACCTTGTCCTGCGCGTCGAGCACGACCACCGCGCGTGCGGTCAGGCCGTTCAGCGGGCCGCTCGTCACGTCGACGCCGTACGCGTTCGCGAACGCGCGGCCGGTGCGGAACGTCGATGCCGTCACGACGTTCTCGAGGCCTTCGGTCGTGCAGAAGCGCGTGGCGGCGAACGGCAGGTCGGCGGACACGACCACCACCACCGTGTTGTCGAGCGACGACGCGGCTTCGTTGAACTTGCGGGTCGACGTCGCGCAGGTCGGCGTGTCGAGGCTCGGCACGATGTTCAGCACCTTGCGCTTGCCGGCGAAGCTGGCGAGCGACAGGTCGGCGAGGTCCTTGCCGACCAGCTTGAAATCGGCGGCTTGCGCACCGACGGCCGGGAACGTGCCGGCGAGATCGATCGGGTTGCCACCCAGCGTAACTTTGCTCATGTTCGTGCTCCGAAATAGCGCGCCGCTCGGCGCGCGGGTTGAGACGGGCGCGCAAGCGCGCCGCGGCGCGTCACGGATAGAAGATCTGGACGCGGAAATTCGAGGCGGGCGTGCCGTTCGTGTCGAGGCGGACGACCATCGTCTGCGTCGTGCCGGGCGGCAGCCCGGCGTCGATCGGCGTGCCCGGGCGCACGTAGTCGCGCGGCGCGAGCACGCGGCGCACGGTGACGTGATTGGTGTCGTCGAGCAGCGTGAGTTCGAGCGACGGGTACGCGAGCGCGACGCGGTAGCGGTTCGTCAGCGGCACCTTCAGTTCGAGCTTGTGCGGGCCGTCGACCTGGCGCAGGTCGGTCGCGTCGAGCCGCAGCCCGTCGATGGCGCGCGGCGGCGCGACCGTGCAGCCGAGCGGCGCACAGGCCTGCCGGAACCAGCTCTGCGTGACGGGCCAGTAGATCATCAGCGCTTCGCGCTGCCACCACGCCAGTTGCACGACGAGCAGCCCGACCAGCGCGGCCGCGACGAGGCCGCCGAAAAAGCCGCCGAGCATTCCGCGTCGCTGCGGCGCGCGCGTCTCGCGCGTGACGGCGAAGTGCGGACGATCGTCGTCGGCCGGTGCGGCGGGGAACGGGACGGTCAGTGGGACGGCCGGTGGGACGGCCGGTTCATCGGTTGCCGCTCCGGCCGGGGCCTTGTCGTGTCGGGCGAGGGTGTCGGATTCCGATGCGGTCCCGGTTTCGGCGACGGCCGGTGCGGGCGTGAACGCAAAGCGCGGTTCGCGCGGCGCGCGTTCGTCGTCCGGCACGGCGAAGTGCGTGTGGCCGACGGGTTCGGCCGGTTCGGCGGCGATTTCCGTTTCCGACGGCAGGTGGGCGACGAAGCGGGGCTCGCGCGGGTCGCGCTCGACGGGCGAGGGCCCGGCTGCTTCGGTTTCGTGCGGTTCGTGCCGCGTTTGCGGCGAATGCGGTTCGGCCGGTTGCTCGACGGCAGCCGACGAATCGAGCTCGGCCGGAGAGGTCGCGAACGGCGCGGGCGTACCCGACAGGTGGACGACGCCGGCTTCCGTGGACGGGAGCGCGAGCGGGATCAGCGGCTCGGTGCGCACGGTCTCGGCGCTGTGCTGCAGCGACGGATCGACGCCGGCGTCGAGCCACGGCGCCCACATGTCCCAGCCATCCGACTTGTAATCGGTGCCGGTCGGCAAGCCGGCCGGCGCGTCGGCGGTGAACAGTCGGACCGGGGCGGCCTGCTGGTGTGCGTCGCCGTCATGCGGCGCGGCAGCCGGTTCCGTCAACGCCGGTTCGGGCTGCTGCGCGTACTCGGGAACGAGCGACTCGGAAGCGTTGAAGACTTCGTGGCAATGCCCGCAGCGCACGAGCCCCTGATGCAGCGAGAGCTGTTCCTGCTGCAGCCGGAAGACGGTTTCGCAATGAGGGCAGCGCGTCGCAAGGAGCATGTCGAGCCGGGCGGCCTGCTGGCCAGAGTGAAGGACAGCGCTATTCTAATGGCTTTCGCGGCGGGTTCCGGCGAGGCATACCCAGCCTTCGTGTTCGCGCCAGACCGAGATGTCGACGTAGCGCGCATAAACGGCCGCGACCTCGTCCGCCTGGCGCGCGAGCACGCCCGACAGCGCGATGCGGCCGCCCGGCTTGACCTTCGACGCGAGCATCGACGCCATCAGCTTCAGCGGATTCGACAGGATGTTCGCGACGACGATGTCGAATTCGCCGTCCGGGCATGCATCGGGCAGCCCGTACGTGACTTCCGCCCGGTTGCGTTCGCTGTTCTGGCGCGCCGATTCGACCGCCTGCGGATCGATGTCGATGCCGATCACGGGGTTCGCCCCGCATTTCTTCGCGAGGATCGCGAGGATGCCCGAGCCGCAGCCGTAGTCGAGCACCGACTGGCCGGGCTTCACCGACTGTTCGAGCCACTCCATGCAGAGGCGCGTGGTGGGGTGGCTGCCGGTGCCGAACGCGAGGCCGGGGTCGAGCTCGAGGACGAGCGCATCGGGATCGGGCGCATCGTGCCACGACGGCACGACCCAGATCCGCTCGCCGATCGGGATCGGCTCGAACTGCGATTGCGTGAGCCGCACCCAGTCCTGCTCCTCGACGTCGCGCACGACGAACGCCGGTGTCTCGGCGATGCCGATTTCGTTCGCGGCCGCCGCGAGCAGCACGGCCGGTTCATGGTCGGCCGACAGCAGCGCGACCACGCGCGAGTGCTGCCACGCGGTGCGATCGGGCACGAGGCCCGGCTCGCCGAAGAGTGGCTGTTCGTCGGGCGTGTCGGCGTCGGCGTCTTCGACGGACACCGACAGCGCGCCGAGCTCGAGCAGTGCGTCGGACAGCGCCTCCGCATGCTCGCGGGCCAGTTCGACGACGAGTTCGCGATAACTCATGCTTACGCTTCTTCCGGTGCGACCTGCTGCTTCTGCGCGAGCCGGTTTTCGAGGTAATGGATGCTGGTGCCGCCTTCGACGAACTTCGAGTCGATCATCAGCTCGCGGTGCAGCGGGATGTTGGTCTGGATGCCTTCGACGACCATTTCCGACAGCGCGATGCGCATCCGGCGGATCGCCTGCTCGCGCGTCGCGCCGTAGGTGATCAGCTTGCCGATCATCGAATCGTAGTTCGGCGGCACGAAATAGCCATTGTAGGCGTGCGAGTCGACGCGCACGCCGGGGCCGCCCGGCGTATGCCACGACGTGATCCGGCCCGGCGAGGGCGTGAACTTGAACGGATCTTCGGCGTTGATCCGGCACTCGATCGCATGCCCGCGGAACTGGATGTCGCGCTGGCGCAGCGCGAGCTTTTCGCCGGCTGCGATGCGGATCTGTTCCTGCACGATGTCGACGCCGGTGATCAGCTCCGATACCGGGTGCTCGACCTGCACGCGCGTGTTCATCTCGATGAAGTAGAACTCGCCGTTTTCGTACAGGAATTCGAACGTGCCCGCGCCGAGGTAGCCCATCTTCTTGCACGCGTCCGCGCAGCGGTCGCCGATGCGGTCGATCAGGCGGCGCGGAATGCCGGGCGCCGGCGCTTCCTCGATCACCTTCTGGTGGCGGCGCTGCATCGAGCAGTCGCGCTCGCCGAGCCAGATCGCGTTCTTGTGCGCGTCCGACAGCACCTGGATCTCGATGTGGCGCGGGTTCTCGAGGAACTTCTCCATGTACACCTGCGGGTTGCCGAACGCACGGCCGGCTTCCTCGCGGGTCATGTTGACCGCGTTGACGAGCGCGGCCTCGGTGTGCACGACGCGCATCCCGCGCCCGCCGCCGCCGCCCGCCGCCTTGATGATGACCGGATAGCCGATCGCGCGCGCAATCTTGACGATCTCCTTCGGATCTTCCGGCAACGCGCCTTCCGAGCCCGGCACGCACGGCACGCCGGTCTTGATCATCGTCTGCTTCGCGGTGACCTTGTCGCCCATCATCCGGATCGTTTCCGGGCGCGGGCCGATGAACGTGAAGCCCGACTGTTCGACGCGTTCCGCGAAATCGGCGTTCTCCGACAGGAAGCCGTAGCCGGGGTGGATCGCCTCGGCATCGGTCACTTCCGCGGCGCTGATCAGCGCCGGCATGTTCAGGTAGCTCAGGTTCGACGGGGCCGGGCCGATACAGACGGCTTCGTCCGCGAGGCGCACGTACTTGGCTTCCTTGTCGGCTTCCGAGTAGACGACCACCGTCTTGACGCCGAGTTCGCGGCACGCGCGCTGGATGCGCAGCGCGATTTCACCGCGGTTGGCAATGAGGATTTTTTCAAACATAGCGAGTATTCGTCTCTTCGAGGGGCGCGCGAACGGCGCCTGGCGAGCATCGGCGGCGCGCGGCCGGCAGGGCCGCGCGGCGGGCTTAGCCGATCACGAAAAGCGGCTGGCCGTATTCGACGGCCTGGCCGTTCTCGACGAGGATTTCCTTGATCACGCCGGCCTTGTCCGACTCGATCTCGTTGAGCAGCTTCATCGCTTCGATGATGCAGATCGTCTGGCCTTCCTTGACCGTGTCGCCGGCCTGCACGAACGGGTCGGCGCCCGGCGACGGCGCGCGATAGAACGTGCCGACCATCGGCGACGTCACGACGTGGCCCTGCGGGGCGGCCGGTGCGGCCGGGGCGCCGGCTGCCGGCGCCGCCGCTGCACCATCGGTCGGCAGCGCGGCCGACGGCGCCGGCGCGCTGACTTGCGGGGCATACCCAGCCGTCGGCTGCACGTAGACCGGCGGCGCGTTCTTGACGATGCGCACCTTGCCTTCGCCTTCCGTCACTTCCAGCTCGGAGATGCCGGATTCGGAAACGAGGTCGATCAGAGTTTTCAGCTTACGAAGATCCATCGGGAATTCCCCTTTTCAATACGTGAAAGCGCCGGTTAGGGGCCGGCGCTGAATCTAGATCGCGAAATCAGCCGCGCGACGCGCCTTGCAGCTTGTCCAGCGCGTACTCGAGCGCGTACAGATAACCTTTCCAGCCGAGCCCGCAGATCACGCCTTCGGCCTGGTCGGAAAAGTAGGAGTGGTGCCTGAACGCTTCGCGGCGATGCACGTTCGACAAGTGAACCTCAACGAACGGGATGCCGACGCCGGCGATCGCGTCCCGGATCGCAACGCTCGTATGCGTATACGCGGCCGGATTGATCAGGATGAAATCGGTCTGTTCCTCCCGCGCGGCCTGGATGCGGTCGACCAGCGCGCCTTCATGGTTGCTCTGGAACGACGACAGTTCGGCGCCGGCTTCCCGGGCGCGCGCGGCAAGCGCCTGATCGATCTGCGCGAGCGTGACGCGGCCATACACCTCCGGTTCCCGGGTGCCGAGAAGGTTCAGGTTGGGGCCGTGCAGCACCAGCAATCGTGTCATGGTCGCTTCTATTTCTGCGGAATTGCGCGAACTTTAGCGCTATTTAGAGAAATTTGTCTAGTTTTGCCGAACGGCCGGGCGCGCCGGCCCTGCAAGAATTACCGGTGCCGATGCGCAGTATCGGCGAATTCACGCGAAATTGCGGCGATCGACCTGCAAATCGCCGTCAACGCGCAGGCCGCCGTTCGGGCCGATTACAGCGCGTCGAGCGTCTTTTTCAGCTCGGCCGGCTGGATTTGTCCCAATTTTGTCTCGCGGACCTTGCCGGTTTCGTCGATGACGACGGTAAACGGCAGCGCGCCGGCGGTATTTCCGAAATTGCGGGCCAGATCGGCGCCCGCATAGCCGCTGACGAAGACCGGATAGTCGACCTTCACCTTCTGCAGGAAGGTCTTCACGTTCTGCTCGGAATCGACGCCGATTCCGACGAAACGGATGCCTTTCTGTTTGTATTGATGCGACAGCGCCACGAGCTCGGGCATCTCCTCGACGCACGGGCCGCACCACGACGCCCAGAAATTGACGACGACTTTCTGACCCTTGAACGCGGCCAGCGTGGCCGGCTTGCCGTCGATGCCGGTGAGCGACGACGCCCACAGCTGGTCGACCGGGTTGCCGTGGGCGGCCGGCGCTGCGACGGCGACGCCGTCGTCGGCCGTGCCGCGGAACCAGTGGCCGGCGGCAATCCCGCCGGCGACGGCGGCGGCCGCGACCACCGCGAGCGCCAACATGCGTTTCATCATCATCGTTGAATCATTCCGGTTCGGAAGGGGCCTGGCTCGCGTCGACGAGCGCGCGCAGCGCGGCGGCATCCGCGCGGGCGACGCGCCCGCGCGCGTCGGCCTTCACCGCGCCGCGCAGATCGTCGCTCGCATAGAGCGCGAGATGGATGCCGATCGCGTCCATGTCGCGCCGCGGGCGCCACAGGAAACTGAGCGTCTCGACGTCGCCGCGGCCCGCGAAATGCCGCGTCTCCGACACGTCGTACTGGACGTTCTGGTTCAGCAGGTAGATCGCGACGTCCTTCGGGTTGTCGGTGAATGCCTGCAAATGGATATCCGAATGCGCGTTCGCGGTGCCGTTCAGCACGGCGCCCGTCACATAAGGATGGAACTCGGCGAGCCGGCGCATCCAGTCGAGCGCGATCTCGCGCAGGCGGCGCAGTTCGTCCGGCTGCGTGTCGCTCTGGAACAGTGCGAGGTATTCGCGCAGTTCTTCCTCGATCTGGTCGTTATCCGGCAGCCATTCGCCGGCAACGCGCGAATCGCCCAGCAACTGGCGCGCGGCCTTGCGCTTCGCGCCGGCATAGTCCTGGCCATCCTCCGCGATCAGGCGGGCGGCTGACTGGGCGATTTCCTCGCGGACGCGCCGCGGGTCGACAAGAGGTTTGCGAGACATGATCCGGCAATCATACTCGATCGTCGCGGCGCCCGAGCACGGGTGCGGCGGCCCGCCGCCCGAGGGCGTCGGCACCGTTCGCGCGCATCGTTCGGGCCGCCGGGCATCGCGAGCCGTCAGTTACAATACTGCTCTTTGTGTCGCGGCCAGGTCGTTGGCCGGGCGCCGGCCGCACGGCCTCGCCGGCGCGCCGCACACGCATCCTTTCCGAATCGACGGCGCCCGGCGGCGCGAAAGCATTCATCTATGCACATCCATATTCTTGGCATCTGCGGCACCTTCATGGGCGGTCTCGCCGTACTCGCACGCGAGGCGGGCCACACGGTGACGGGTTGCGACGCGGGCGTCTATCCGCCGATGAGCACGCAGCTCGAGGCGCAGGGCATCGCGCTGACCGAGGGCTACGGCGCCGAGCAGATCGACCTGAAACCGGACCTGTTCGTGATCGGCAACGTCGTCACGCGCGGCAATCCGCTGATGGAGGCGATCCTCGATCGCGGCCTGCCTTACGTGTCCGGCCCGCAGTGGCTCGGCGAGCACGTGCTCGCCGGCAAATGGGTGCTCGCGGTCGCGGGCACGCACGGCAAGACGACCACGTCGTCGATGCTCGCATGGCTGCTGGAAGACGCGGGGCTGAACCCGGGCTTCCTGATCGGCGGCGTGCCGCTGAACTTCGGCGTGTCCGCGCGGCTGACCGATTCGAGCTTCTTCGTGATCGAGGCCGACGAGTACGACACGGCGTTCTTCGACAAGCGCTCGAAATTCGTGCACTACCGGCCGCGCACCGCGGTGCTGAACAACCTCGAATTCGATCACGCCGACATCTTCCCCGATCTCGCCGCGATCGAGACGCAATTCCATCATCTCGTGCGCACCGTGCCCGGCGTCGGGCGGATCGTCGCGAACGGTCGCTCGGACGCGCTCGAGCGCGTGCTGGCGCGCGGCTGCTGGAGCGAGGTCGAGCGCTTCGGCGTCGACGGCGGCTGGCAGGCGCTGCCGGCGGAGGACGGCGTGCCGGTCGACGAACGCTTCGCGGTGTATTCGCACGCCGAGCGCGTCGGCGAGGTCGCGTGGCAGGTGCAGGGCGACCACAACCGGATGAACGGGCTCGCGGCGATCGCCGCCGCGCGCCACGTCGGCGTGCCGCCCGCGCAGGCCGCCGAATCGCTCGCGTCGTTCCGCAACGTGAAGCGCCGCATGGAAGTGCGCGGCAGCGTGGACGGCGTGATCGTCTACGACGATTTCGCGCACCATCCGACCGCGATCGACACCACGATCGCCGGCCTTCGTGCGCGCATCGGCCGGGAGAATACCCGCATCCTCGCGGTACTCGAGCCGCGCTCGAACACGATGAAGCTCGGCGTGATGAAGTCGCAATTGCCGGCAAGCCTCGCCGATGCCGATCTCGTGTTCGGCTACGGCGCGCCGACCGGGCGCGATGCGCTCGGCTGGAATCTCGCCGAGGCGCTCGCGCCGCTCGGCGAGCGCGCGCGTGCATTCGACGATCTGCATCTGCTGGTGAAGGCGGTGGTCGAGGCCGCACGTCCGGGCGACCACGTGCTCGTGATGAGCAACGGCGGCTTCGGCGGCGTGCACCAGAAGTTGCTCGACGCGCTCGGGAGCCGCACGTGATCCTGTATCTGCACGGTTTCCGGTCGTCGCCGGAATCGCAGAAATCGCGGCTGCTCGCCGCGCGCATGGCCGAACTCGGCCGCACCGGCGAGTGGCGGTGCCCGTCGCTGTCGGTGTCGCCGCTCGAGGCGATCGCGGTCGCCGAGGCCGAGGTCGCGGGCGCGGCCGACGTCACCGTCATCGGCAGCTCGCTCGGCGGCTATTACGCGACGTGGCTCGCGGAAAAACACGGGTGGAAGGCGGTGCTGCTGAATCCGGCCATCGTCCCGCAGCGCGACCTCGAACAGTATCTCGGCGAACAGCCGCTGTGGCACGGCGGTGGCACGATCGTCGTCGAGCGCCGCCATCTGCACGAACTCGACGCGCTGCGCGTGCCGGCGATCACGCGGGCCGACCGCTACTATCTGTTCGCGGCGACCGGCGACGAAGTGCTCGATTATCGCGAGATGCTCACCCATTACCCGGGCGCGACAACCCGCGTGATCCACGGCAGCGATCACGGAATCAGCGAATTTGCCGACTATGTCGACGACGTTCTCGCGTTTTGCGACGGAAAGACGTCATAAACCGGCCGCGTGCCGATCGAATTCCCATCATCATGCGGCGCCGCCGACGCGGCGCCCGGCAGTCTGAACGAGAGTACTGAGTGAACGTTTTCTTCGAGGAATCGGGCAGTTTCAAGGCGGGCAGCGTGCTGTCGCGCCAGGGCGACGCATTTCAGGTCGAGTTGCCCGGCGGGCGGCGCGCGAAGGTGCGCGCGAAAGACGTGCTGATCGAATTCGACAAGCCGGCCGCGGGCGAGCTGATGCAGGAGGCCGACACGGCCGCGCAGCAGATCGACCTGGACTTCCTGTGGGAATGCGCGCCGGCCGACGAGTTCGCGTACACGGCGCTCGCCGCCGAGTACTTCGGCGCGACGTACGGCCCGGTCGAGCGCGCGGCGCTCGTGCTGCGGCTGCACGGCTCGCCCGTCTATTTCCGCCGCAAGGGGCGCGGCCAGTACCAGCGCGCGCCGGAAGAGCAGCTCAAGATGGCGCTCGCGTCGCTCGAGCGCAAGCGCCAGCAGGCGCTCGTGCAGGCGCAGTATGAAGAGGAACTGAAGGCCGGCAAGCTGCCGGAAGCGTTCGCGGGCAAGGTGCTCGGGCTGCTGACGCGGCCGGACAAGAATTCGATCGAATACAAGGCGATGGAAGCGGCGGCCGGCGCGCGCGGCGTGTCGCCGGCGCGGCTGATGCTCGACTGCGGCGGCATCGAGTCGCCGCGCGCGCTGCACGAAGCACGCTTTCTCGCGGAATTCTTCCCGCACGGCACGGGCTTTCCGCCCGTCACGGTCGGCCCGCTGCCGGACGACCTGCCGCGCGCGAACGTCGAGGCGTTCTCGATCGACGACATCACGACCACCGAAATCGACGACGCATTTTCGGTCGAGCACCTGGCCGACGGCCGCGTGCGGATCGGCGTGCACATCGCGGCGCCGGCGCTCGGCATCGTGCGCGGCGATCCGGTCGATGCGATCGCGCGTGCGCGCCTGTCGACCGTCTACATGCCGGGCGACAAGATCACGATGCTGCCGGACGACGTCGTCGACGTGTTCACGCTGAAAGAGGGCGATTACCGTCCGGCGCTGTCGCTGTACATCATCGTCAACCGCGAGACGCAGGACATCGTCGCGAACGAGACGCGCGCCGAGCTCGTCTTCGTGAAGAACAACCTGCGCCACAACACGCTCGACGAGCTCGTCACCGAAGAGACGCTCGCGGCCGGCACCGGCGACTATCCGCACAAGGACGACATCGCCGTGCTGTGGCCGCTCGCGCAGGCGCTGTTCGAGAAGCGCCAGGTCGCACGCGCGGGCTACGGCCTGAAGCGCGAGGTGCAGCGCAACACCGACTACAACTTCTACGTCGAAGGCGAGCACGTGACGATCACGCCGCGCCGCCGCGGCTCGCCGCTCGACCTGATCGTGTCGGAGCTCGCGATTCTCGCGAACTCGACCTGGGGCGCGTTCCTGCACGATCACACGGTGCCGGGCATCTATCGTTCGCAGCGCGGCTTCGGCGCGCCGGGCCCCAAGCGCACGCGGATGCAGACGACGGCCGCGCCGCACGAAGGCCTCGGCGTCGCGCAATACGCGTGGAGCACGTCGCCGCTGCGCCGCTACGTCGACCTCGTGAACCAGTGGCAACTGCTCGCGTGCGTGCAGCACGGCGTCACCGCGAAGCTCGCGGCGCCGTTCAAGCCGAAGGACGCCGACCTGTACGCGGTCGTGCAGGGTTTCGACGACACGTATACGGCCTACGCCGACTACCAGCGCCGGATGGAGTACTTCTGGTGCCTGCGCTGGCTCGCGCAGGAGCAGAAGAAGCAGGTCGTCGCGAGCGTCGTGAAGGGCGATCTCGTGCGCCTCGAGGACATTCCGCTGCTGCTGCACGTGCCGGGGCTCGGCGTGCATGCGCGCGGCACGCGCGTGCTGCTCGACGTGATGTCGCTCGACGAGCTGACGATCGAGGCGTCGGTGCGCCTCTTGAACGTGCTCGACGCGCCGACCGTGACGAGCGGCGACGCGGCCGACGAAGAGGATGACGCCGAAGGCGGCGACGATACGCTGGTCGACGCGGAAGACGCGTCGGCGCAAGCCGAGGCCGAAGCGCTGGCCGAATCGGGCGACGATGCGGCGGCGGAGGGCGGCGAAGCCGCGAGCGGCAACGACGGCGAAGCGGGGCGCGCATCATGAACGCAGTTGCGTCGTCGAGCGGCGTCGACCGCTATGTCGTGTTCGGCAACCCGGTGGCGCACAGCAAGTCGCCGTTCATCCACGCGCAATTCGCCGCGCAGACCGGCGAGCCGATCGAGTACACGCACCGGCTCGCGCCGGTCGACGGTTTCGAGGCCGCCGTGCGCGCGTTCTTCGCCGAAGGCGGTCGCGGCGCGAACGTGACGGTGCCGTTCAAGCTCGACGCGCATGCGCTCGCCGACACGCTGTCGCCGCGCGCGGCGGCGGCGGGCGCGGTGAACACGCTGCGTATCGACGCCGACGGCCGTCTTCACGGCGACAACACCGACGGCGTCGGCCTCGTGCGCGACATCGAAGCGAATCTCGGCGTGTCGCTTGCGGGCGCGCGCATCCTGTTGCTCGGCGCGGGCGGCGCCGCGCGCGGTGTCGTGCTGCCGCTGCTCGACCGTGCGCCGCTGTCGATCGCGATCGTGAACCGCACCGCGAGCAAGGCCGAAGCGCTCGTCGGCCAGTTCATGCAGGCCGCGCACGATGCGGGTTGCACGCTCGCGGGCGGCGGCCCCGGCGTCGTGCGGGCCGAACCGTACGACGTGGTGATCAATGCGACGGCCGGCAGCCTCGACGCCGCGCTGCCGGAATGCGACGCTGCCGCGTTCGGCGCCGGCACGCTCGCGTACGACATGATGTACGGCGCGCAGCCGACCGTGTTCATGCAGCACGCGGCATCGCTCGGCGCACGCACGGCCGACGGGCTCGGGATGCTGGTCGAGCAGGCGGCCGAATCGTTCTTCATCTGGCGCGGCGTGCGGCCGGACGGCGCACCGGTGCTGGCCGCGCTGCGCCAGGCGCTCGCGGCGAGCTGACGGAGCGCGGCACGTGGTGGCGGTGAGCGGCACGCAGCGCACGCGGACGACGAGCCTCGCTCGCTGGATCGTCTATGCGGGATCGGTGTTCGCGGGCGCATGGCTCGCGACGCAACTGTTCTATCTCGCGCAGATCGCGCTGTGGTCGTTCGTGAACCCGGGCTCGACCGCGTTCATGCGCACCGACGCGTGGTGGCTGTCGCGCGACACGCCGCCCGCGCAGATCCGGCACCAGTGGGTGCCGTACGACCAGATCTCGCGCAACCTGAAGCGTGCGCTGATCGCGTCCGAAGATGCGACCTTCGCGACCAACAACGGCTACGACGTCGACGCGATCCTGCAGGCGTGGGAGAAGAACAAGGCGCGCGGCAGGATCGTCGCGGGCGGCTCGACGATCACGCAGCAGCTCGCGCGCAACCTGTTCCTGTCGCGCGAGAAGAGCTACATCCGCAAGGGGCAGGAGCTGATCATCACGTGGATGCTCGAGACGGTGCTCGACAAGGAGCGCATCTTCGAGATCTACCTGAATTCGGTCGAGTGGGGGCGCGGCGTGTACGGCGCCGAAGCGGCCGCACGCTATTACTACAAGATTCCCGCGAGCCGGCTCGGCGCGTGGCAGTCGGCGCGCCTCGCGGTGATGCTGCCGAAGCCGCGCTGGTTCGATGCGCATCGCGGCTCGGCCTACCAGGCGCAGCGGGCGGCGGTCATCGCGCGCCGGATGGGCGCGGCCGAGCTGCCGCAATCCGAATGAGCGGCGCGTCCGCGCCGCTGCATTGTCTGTTTCGCCGTCGACGCGCGATTGGTGCGCTGCAGCGGATTCGTGTCGCCGTCATTTCGGGCCACATCCTTTAGACGAATCCGTCTATTTCGGTTTGCTGAGCAATGACGGCGACCGCACGATTTTGTTGGCCGCCAGCGCGTGAAATCGATGCTTTTTTAGTCTTCGCGAGTAAACGCGAAAGTCGATGAAAGCGACGTGAAATGCAACGTTTCGCGAATCGAAGCATTCCTGAAAGGTGTGCGCCGCACCGCCCGCGCGCCAAATATTTCAAAATTTTTCAAAGCTGACGGGCTCGCGTATATTGGCCAGCGCCTCGGCTTATCGGCCGCAATCGAGGCGGGGGGCGGCTTATCCGGCTGCTCGACACAAAAAACATCCGAGAGAAGGAACGCAACGATGCCAGCGAGCAAAGCGAAGCTGTTGTTGGGGGTGGTGTGTTCTTCGCTGATTCTGACGGCCTGCAACGACGACGTGACGTCGTCCGCTGCTGCAAGCGCCGCCAATTCGGCCGATCCCGCCGGTCAGGTCGACCGCGCGTACAACGATCCCAACAGTTATTCGTCGAGCGCGAACGCGTCGCTCGACGCGTCCGCCGCGGTCGAAAAAGCCGCCGTCACGCACCATCAGATCACGCTGAACGGCAAGACGATCCGCTACACGGCCACCGCCGGCCACCTCGTCGCACGCAATCCGCAGACGGGCGCGCCCGAAGCGTCGTTCTTCTATGTCGCGTACACGGCCGACAACCAGCCCGCGGCGAAGCGGCCCGTCACGTTCCTGTACAACGGCGGCCCGGGCTCGGCCTCGGTGTGGCTGCACCTCGGTTCGTTCGGCCCGCGCCGGATCCAGACCGGCGACCCGAACGCGAACACGTCGACGTTCCCGTTCGTCGACAACCAGGAAACGCTGCTCGACACGACCGACCTCGTGTTCGTCGATGCGATCGGCACCGGCTTCTCGGAAGCGATCGCGCCGAACACGAACCAGACGTTCTGGGGCGTCGACCAGGATGCCGGCGCGTTCCGCGATTTCGTGACGCGCTATTTGAGCGTGAACCAGCGCAACGATTCGCCGAAATACCTGTTCGGCGAATCGTACGGCACGCCGCGCACCGACGTGCTCGCGAACCTGCTCGAGACGGCCGGCGTGAAGCTCGACGGCATCGTGCTGCAATCGTCGATCCTGAACTACAACACGAACTGCGACATGGCGAGCGACTATGTCGGCAACTCGAACAACGGCGCGAGCCCGGTGAGCTGCGCCGGCTTCGTGCCGTCGTACGGCACGGTCGGCGCGTATTACCAGCTCGACAACCCCAACCCGTCGAACCTGCCGCAGTATGCGGACCAGATGCGCCTGCTGACGGCCGGCAGCTACGCGCCTGCCGTGAACGCGTATCTGGCGAGCCACACGCCGCCGCCGCCGAATCTCGTCACGACGATGGCGAATTCGACCGGCGTGAAGCGGGCGCTGTGGAATGCGGACTTCAACGTGGTCCCGACCTTCTTCGACAACAGCTTCCAGCTGTCGCTGGTGCCGGGCACGCTGATCGGCCGCTACGACGCACGCGTGAACGTGCCCGTGTCGAGCCCGCTCGCGGCCGACGGCGATCCGTCCAGCTCGTTCATCACGAAGCCGTTCACCGACACGATCGGCAGCTACCTGCCGAACGAGCTGAAGTACACCGCGCAGTCGGCCTACTCGGTGAGCAGCAATGCGATCAACACGTGGGACTGGACGCACGACGGCCTGGCGATGCCCGACACGATCCCCGATCTGGCCGCGGCGCTGACACTCAATCCGCAGTTGAAGGTGCTGTCGCTGAACGGGTATCACGACATCGCGACGCCGTTCTACCAGACCGAGCTCGACCTCGCGCGGCTCGGGACGCAACCGAACCTGACGATCAAGGACTATCAGGGCGGGCACATGGTTTATCTCGACGATACGTCGCGTCCGCAGGAGAAAGCCGATCTCGTGACCTTCTACGGCGCGGCCGCGCACTGATTGCGCTACGCCGGCGACAGGGCGCCCCCGCGGCGCCGCTCGCCGGCCGTCGACCTCATCCAGACTGGAGCCTGACATGAAGAATCGTTTCATCGTCGTTGCCGCGGCGCTCGCATGCGTCGGCGCCGCAGCATCCCTGTCCGCGTTCGCGCAGGCGAGCGACGCCGCCGCGCCGGCGCGCGCGCGCCAGGCGCAACTCGGCGATCCGTACGTGCCGCCGGCCGCCCGCCACGCGACCGCCGGCACGCAAACGACCGGCGCCGCGCTGCATGCGCAGGTGGTGCGCAAGCTCGCGCGGCAATTCAGCGCGGCCGATACGCAGAACACGGGTTCGATCACCGAGTCGCAGGCGCGCGCGGCCGGCCTCGGCTATGTCGCGAACCACTTCCGGCAGATCGACGCGGGCGGCAACGGTCGCGTGTCGTTCGCCGACGTGCAGCGCTACATGCAGGCGCGCGACACGAGCCAGCAGTAAGCGCGCGACACGTCGAACAAACGGGGGCGGAGCCTGCGACGCGGCGGGTTTTCCGCCCCCGTGCGCATGGCGCGGCCGCCGCGTCGAGTCCGCGGCCGATTTCGTCGCCATTCTCATTATCTGGACAACGCATTCAAATATTGGAGACGAGTGCGTGCGCTCCTACAATCCGAAGCACATCGACAGCTTCGGACCCACGCATCGCGCGGCGCCCGTCGCACACGGAGACACCTTCCATGAAGTTCGCCGGGCGCTTTACTCGGTGCATCGACCGCCGCCACGCCGCAGCACCGGACGCAGTTCCGGCGCCGCGCGTGCGGCTTCACCGATTCCGTTGAAGAAGCCCCGCCCCATGACCAAGATGCCAGATTCCCTTGCCCTCGACGCCCGGCGCGCGATGCCGGTCAATGCGTCGCTGACCGACAGCATCGGCGCGACCAGCACGCCGCTCGACCTCGCCGCGCAGCAGGCCGGCACGCAGACGCTGCTGCGCGGCCTCGCGATCCTCGAGGCGATCGCCAACGGCGCGCGCGACATGCGCGCGATCGGCGCCGCGCTCGGCACGACGCGCAGCACGACGCACCGGCTCGTCAGCAGCCTCGTGCAGGCGCGCTATCTGCGCCAGGTGCAGGGCGGCTACCTGCTCGGCCCGAAGCTGATCGAGCTCGGCACGATCGCGCTCGAGCAGATGCCGCTCACCGCGGTGGCGCGTCCGCATCTGGAAGCGCTCGCGGAAGCGACGCTCGACACGATTCACCTCGGCGTGCGCGACGGCGACGACGTCTTGTACATCGACAAGATTCCCGGCACGCGCGGCCTCGAAATGCGCTCGCGCGTCGGCCACCGGATGCCGCTCGCGTCGACCGGCATCGGCAAGGCGATGATGCTCGACCTCGATCCGGACCTGTGGCGCTCGCTGTTCGAAGCCGCGCGGCGCGCGCTGGCCGGCGTCAATTTCAAGCCCGACAACCGGCCCGAGACGAGCGCGTTCCTGCAGCGCATGGCCCATTACGCGGCCGGCGGCTATACGTTCGATCTCGAGGAAAACGAGGCGTCGATCCGCTGCGTGGCCGCGCCGATCCGCGATGCGTCGGGCGCGATCGTCGCGGCGGTGTCGGTCGCGAGCACGATTCCGTACATGCCGCACGACCGCATGGACGAACTGATTCCGCTCGTGCAGCGCGAAGCGCGAGCCATTTCCGCGGAACTGGGCTGGAGCCCGCCGCAGGGTACCCGCAGGATCAAACGATGACGACTTCGACCCGGCCCGCTCCGGATGCCAGTTCCGCCTCCCCGTCGCTGATCGCGCTCGACTGGGGCACCACGTCGCTGCGCGCGTATCTGTTCGACGCGCACGGCGTGCCGATCGACACGCGCAGCCGGGCGGCCGGCGTGATGCACGTGCCGGGCGGCGGCGCGCGTGCGTTCGACGCGGTGTTCGAGGAAGCGTGCGGCGACTGGCTCGACCGTGCGCCCGGCCTGCCGGTGCTCGCCGCCGGCATGGTCGGCAGCGCGCAGGGCTGGCGCGAGGCGCCGTACGTCGCGGTGCCGGCCGGCGCGGACGCGCTCGTCGCGGGCCTCATCACGGTGACGACGGCGCGCGGCGCGACGGTCTCGATCGTGCCGGGCGTGATCGCGACGGGCGAATTGCCCGACGTGATGCGCGGCGAAGAAACGCAGATCGTCGGCGCACTCGCGAGCGACCCGACGCTTGGCGCCGATCGTTCAGGGGTCCTGATCGGCTTGCCGGGCACGCATGCGAAATGGGCATGGGTGAAGGACGGGCTGATCGAGCGCTTCCAGACCTTCATGACCGGCGAGCTGTTCGCGGTGCTGCGCGATCACACGATCCTCGGCCGCACGATGCGAACGGGCGCGTCGCCCGACCGCGACGCGTTCGTGCGCGGCGTGTCGGTCGCACGCGGCGCGCAACACACGGGGCTGCTCGCGACGATTTTCAGCACGCGCACGCTGGGGCTGACCGACCGGCTCGCGCCCGATGCGCAGGGCGACTACCTGTCCGGCCTGCTGATCGGCCACGAGCTGAATGCGCTCGATGCGATGCTCGCGGAGCGCGGCATCGCGCTCGCGGACCAGCCGCTGCTGCTGATCGGCGACGACGGCTTGTGCTCGCGCTACGTCGATGCGCTCCAGGTATTCGGCCATGCGCATGCGCGTGTCGCCGCGCATGCGACCGAGCTCGGCCTGTGGCGGATCGCGTCGCGCGCCGGGCTCGTGCGCGCGGACGGCGAACCCGTCTGCGCCGATCACTGAACACCGAACTGCTTGCAGAGGAATCCTCGATGCCGTCCGACCTGACATTGCCCGCGCCGTACACGCCCCACGCCGCATTGATGCGCGCGTTCGACGCGTGTCCGCTGATCGCGATCATGCGCGGCATCACGCCCGCCGAAGCGGCCGATCACGGCCGCGCGCTCTACGACGCCGGCTTCCGGATCGTCGAGGTGCCGCTCAACTCGCCGGACCCGTTCGACAGCATCGCGGCGCTGCGGCGCGCGTTGCCGGACGACGCGATCGTCGGTGCGGGCACCGTACTGCGCGCCGAGTACGTCGACCGCGTGCAGGACGCGGGCGGCGCGCTGATCGTGATGCCGCACAGCGACGCAGCCGTGATCCGCCGCGCACGCGAGCGCGGGCTGGCGAGCGCGCCGGGCGTCGCGACGCCGACCGAAGCGTTCGCGGCGCTGACGAACGGCGCCGACGTGCTGAAGATGTTCCCGGCCGAGCAACTCGGCGTGACGGTCGTGAAGGCATGGCGCGCGGTGATCGACCGCGCGGTGCCGCTGATTCCGGTCGGCGGGATCGCGCCGGACAACATGCGGCCGTTCCTCGACGCCGGCGCGAACGGCTTCGGGCTCGGTTCGGCGCTGTACCGCCCCGGCCAGTCCGCCGACACGACCGCGACGAATGCGCGTGCGTTCCAGGCCGGCTTGCGCGTCGCGCGCGGCGGAGCCGCATGATGGACCGCCTCGCGGGCAAGGTCGCGATGGTGACGGGCGCGGGCCGCGGCATCGGCGCCGCGATCGCGCGCGCGTTCGTGCGCGAAGGCGCAGCCGTCGCGCTCGTCGATCTCGACTTCCCGCAGGCGCAGCACACGGCCGTCGAGATTGCACGCGAATGCGACGGCGCGCGCGTGCTGCCGCTGCAGGCGGACGTCGCGCGGCAACAGGCGGTGCGCGATGCGCTCGCGCAGACCGAAGCGGCGTTCGGCCCGCTCGACGTGCTCGTGAACAACGCGGGCATCAACGTGTTCGCCGATCCGTTGACGATGACCGACGACGATTGGCGGCGCTGCTTCGCGGTCGATCTCGACGGCGTGTGGCATGGCTGCCGCGCGGCGCTGGAGGGCATGGTCGAGCGCGGGCGCGGCAGCATCGTAAACATCGCGTCGACGCATGCATTCAGGATCATCCCGGGCTGCTTTCCGTACCCGGTCGCGAAGCACGGCGTGCTGGGGCTCACGCGGGCGCTCGGCATCGAATACGCGGCGCGCAACGTGCGCGTGAACGCGATCGCGCCGGGCTACGTCGAGACGCAACTGACGCGCGACTGGTGGGACGCGCAGCCCGATCCGGCCGCCGCGCGCGCCGAGACGCTCGCGCTGCAGCCGATGAAGCGGATCGGCCGCCCGGAGGAGGTCGCGATGACGGCCGTGTTCCTGGCGTCCGACGAGGCGCCGTTCATCAATGCCGCGTGCATCACCGTCGATGGCGGGCGCGCGGCGCTGTATCACGACTGACGCAACGATTCGAAAGACCGCACGTGCGACGGCCGCGCGCACGCTGCGTCGAAACCAACAAGCGGCTGCATCCTGTTCGATGAAAACAAGGAGACACTGGAGATGAAACGCAGAACGTTCGTAACGCTGGCCGCCGCGGCCGCGGTGGTGATGGGCAGCCCGGTCGCGCACGCGGCCGACCCGGTCAAGATCGGCTTCCTGGTGAAGCAGCCGGAAGAGCCGTGGTTCCAGGACGAATGGAAATTCGCCGAGATCGCCGCGAAGCAGAAGGGCTTCACGCTCGTGAAGATCGGCGCGCCGTCCGGCGAGAAGGTGATGAGCGCGATCGACAACCTGTCCGCGCAGAAGGCGCAGGGCTTCATCATCTGCACGCCCGACGTGAAGCTCGGGCCGGGCATCGTCGCGAAGGCGAAGTCGCACAACCTGAAGATGATGACGGTCGACGACCGCCTCGTCGACGGCGCGGGCAAGCCGATCGAGGCGGTGCCGCACATGGGGATCTCCGCGTACAACATCGGCAAGCAGGTCGGCGACGGCATCGCGGCCGAGATCAAGAAGCGCGGCTGGGACATGAAGGACGTCGGCGCGATCGACATCACCTACGAGCAGTTGCCGACCGCGCACGACCGCACGAGCGGCGCGACCGACGCGCTGGTCGCCGCCGGCTTCCCGAAGGCGAACGTGATCGCGGCGCCGCAGGCGAAGACCGACACCGAGAACGCGTTCAACGCGGCGAACATCGCGCTCACGAAGAACCCGCAGTTCAAGCACTGGGTCGCGTACGGGCTGAACGACGAGGCCGTGCTCGGCGCGGTGCGCGCGGCCGAAGGGCGCGGCTTCAAGGCGGACAACATGATCGGCATCGGCATCGGCGGTTCCGATTCGGCGTTGAACGAGTTCAAGAAGCCGCAGCCGACGGGCTTCTACGGCACCGTGATCATCAGCCCGAAGCGCCACGGCGAGGAAACCTCGGACCTGATGTACGCGTGGATCACGCAGGGCAAGGCGCCGCCGCCGCTGACGCTGACGACGGGCATGCTCGCGACGCGCGACAACGTGGCGAAGGTGCGCGAGGAGATGGGGCTCGCGTCGAAGTAAGCGGCCCGCCGGCTGCCGCGGCGACGCGGCGGCCGGCGGTCGATCGATCTGGAAGTGGGGAGACGACGTGTCAGCGGCACTGCGTTTTGACAATATCGGCAAGGTATTTCCCGGCGTGCGCGCACTCGACGGCATTTCGTTCGACGTGCATGCGGGCGAGGTGCATGGCCTGATGGGCGAGAACGGCGCGGGCAAGTCGACGCTGTTGAAGATTCTCGGCGGCGAATACCAGCCCGATGCGGGCAGCGTGCTGGTCGACGGTCAGCCCGTGCAGTTCGCGAGTGCGGCCGCGTCGATCGCGGCCGGCATCGCGGTGATTCACCAGGAACTGCAGTACGTGCCCGACCTAACGGTCGCGGAAAACCTGCTGCTCGGCCGCCTGCCGAACGCGTTCGGCTGGGTGAGGAAGCGCGAGGCGAAGCGTTACGTGCGCGAGCGGCTCGCCGAGATGGGCGTCGATCTCGATCCGGATGCGCGGCTCGGGCGGCTGTCGATCGCGCAGCGGCAGATGGTCGAGATCTGCAAGGCGCTGATGCGCAACGCGCGCGTGATCGCGCTCGACGAACCGACGAGCTCGCTGTCGCATCGCGAGACCGAGGTGCTGTTCAAACTGGTCGACGATCTGCGTGCGCAAGGCCGCGCGCTGATCTACATCTCGCACCGGATGGACGAGATCTACCGGCTGTGCGATGCGTGCACGATCTTTCGCGACGGACGCAAGATCGCGTCGCACGAATCGCTGGCCGACGTGCCGCGCGAGCGGCTGGTTGCCGAGATGGTCGGGCGCGAGATTTCGGACATCTACCATTACGCGCCGCGCGCGCTCGGCGACGTGCGGTTTTCCGCCGAAGGGATCGACGGCCCGGCGCTGCGCGAACCCGCGAGCTTCTCGGTGCGCGCGGGCGAGATCGTCGGTTTCTTCGGGCTCGTCGGCGCGGGTCGCAGCGAGCTGATGCGGCTCGTGTACGGCGCGGACCGCCGGCGCGCGGGCGTGCTCACGCTCGACGGCGCGCGCATCGACGTGAAGCGCACCGGCGACGCGATTCGGCACGGCATCGTGCTGTGCCCCGAGGACCGCAAGGAAGAAGGGATCATCGCGATCGCGTCGGTCGCGGAGAACATCAACATCAGCTGCCGTCGCCATTCGCTGCGCGCGGGGCTCTTCATCAACGGCAAGACCGAAAGCGAAACGGCCGACCGCTTCATCCAGCGGCTGAAGATCAAGACGCCGAACCGGCGCCAGAAGATCCGCTTCCTGTCGGGCGGCAACCAGCAGAAGGCGATCCTGTCGCGCTGGCTCGCGGAGCCCGACCTGAAGGTCGTGATCCTCGACGAGCCGACGCGCGGGATCGACGTCGGCGCGAAGCACGAGATCTACGACGTGATCTACCGGCTCGCGGAGCGCGGCTGCGCGATCGTGATGGTGTCGTCGGAACTGCCGGAAGTGCTCGGCGTGTCCGACCGCGTCGTCGTGATGCGCGAAGGCCGCATCGCCGGCGAGCTGCCGCGCGCCCAGGCGAACGAGCACGCGGTGCTGAACCTCGCGCTGCCGCAGACGAGCGCGGTCCAGGCCGCCTGACGCGGCATACGACATTCGAATCGAACACGCGCGGCGCGGGCCGCGCGATGCAGGAGCAGGAGACACACCATGCAAGTCAACGAAAACCTTGCCAGCGCCGCCGCGAAGCCGTCGGCCGACGCGCTGGTGCCACAGCAGAGCGACCGCCAGAAGTGGTGGCAGCATCTGACCGAATACAGCCTGATCGCGATCTTCGCGGTGATGTTCATCACGATGTCGCTGACCGTCGATCACTTCTTCTCGATCGACAACATGCTCGGCCTCGCGCTGTCGATCTCGCAGATCGGCATGGTCGCGTGCACGATGATGTTCTGTCTCGCGTCGCGCGACTTCGACCTGTCGATCGGCTCGACCGTCGCGTTCTCCGGCGTGCTGTGCGCGATGGTGCTGAACGCGACCGACAACACGTTCGTCGCGATCGTCGCGGCGGTCGCCGCCGGCGCGGCGATCGGCTTCGTGAACGGCGCGGTGATCGCGTACCTGCGCATCAACGCGCTGATCACGACGCTCGCGACGATGGAGATCGTGCGCGGGCTCGGCTTCATCGTGTCGAAGGGGCAGGCGGTCGGCGTGTCGTCGGACACGTTCATCGCGCTCGGCGGGATGTCGATGTTCGGCGTGTCGCTGCCGATCTGGGTCACGCTGCTGTGCTTCGTCGGCTTCGGCGTGCTGCTGAACCAGACCGTCTACGGCCGCAACACGCTCGCGATCGGCGGCAATCCGGAAGCGTCGCGGCTCGCGGGGATCAACGTCGAACGCACGCGCGTGTACATCTTCCTGATCCAGGGCGCGGTGACGGCGCTCGCGGGCGTGATTCTCGCGTCGCGCATCACGTCGGGTCAGCCGAACGCCGCGCAGGGTTTCGAGCTGAACGTGATCTCCGCGTGCGTGCTCGGCGGCGTGTCGCTGATGGGCGGTCGCGCGACGATCTCGGGCGTCGTGATCGGCGTGCTGATCATGGGCACCGTCGAGAACGTGATGAACCTGCTGAACATCGACGCGTTCTACCAGTACCTCGTGCGCGGCGCGATCCTGCTCGCGGCCGTGCTGCTCGACCAGCTCAAGAACCGCGGCGTACGCGACTGACCGACCTGTTCCCACGGAGACGATCCGCATGACCATCGACACTTCCGCGCCCGATCCGCACGCCGCGAGCGACGCGCGCTTCGCGCGCTACCCGAGCCTCGAGGATCGCGCGGTGCTGATCACGGGCGGTGCGACCGGCATCGGCGCGTCGTTCGTCGAGCACTTCGCCGAACAGGGCGCGCGCGTCGCGTTCGTCGATCTCGACGCGGCGGCCGGCGCCGCGCTCGCCGAGCGCCTCGCGCATGCGCGACATGCGCCGCTGTTCCTGTCGTGCGACCTGACCGACATCGACGCGCTGCGCCGGGCGATCGACGCGATCCGCGCGCGCATCGGCGCGATCGCGGTGCTCGTGAACAATGCCGCGAACGACACGCGGCATGCGATCGGCGACGTGACGCCCGCGTCGTTCGACGCGGGCATCGCGGTAAACCTGCGTCACCAGTTCTTCGCCGCGCAGGCGGTGATCGACGACATGAAGCGGCAGGGCGGCGGCGCGATCATCAATCTCGGCTCGATCAGCTGGATGCTGAAGAACGGCGGCTATCCCGTCTACGTGATGGCGAAGGCGGCCGTGCAGGGCCTGACGCGCGGCCTTGCGCGCGATCTCGGCCCGTTCGGCATCCGCGTGAATTCGCTGGTGCCCGGCTGGGTGCTGACCGACAAGCAGCGCCGGCTGTGGCTCGACGACGCGGGCCGCGCGGCGATCAAGGCCGGCCAGTGCATCGATGCCGAACTGCTGCCGGCCGATCTCGCGCGGATGGCGCTGTTTCTCGCGGCCGACGACAGCCGGATGATCACCGCGCAGGACGTGATCGTCGACGGCGGCTGGGCCTGACCGTTCGCACGACCCGCATCGTTTCTTCGACGAAGGAAAGGAGCTCACCATGACCGCCACGTCCTCGCGCGCATCGTCGTCCACCAGCCAGTCGCGCCGCGCGCGCCTGGCCGCCGCCGCCCAGCCGGTCAGCCCCGGCCCGCAGACGGCCGCGTTCGCGCAGGGCGTCGGCGCCGCGCATGCGGCGGCCGTCACGCTGTCGAACGCGTCGCTGCGGCTCGACGTGCTGCCGCACCTCGGCGGCGGCATCGCGCGCTTCGACTGGCGCGGCGACAACGGCGTGCTGACGCCGGTGTTCCGCCGGTGCGAGCACCCGGAGACGGCGACCGACCCGAACGAGCTCGCGTGCTATCCGCTGCTGCCGTACTCGAACCGGATCGGCGACGGGCGCTTCGAATGCGACGGGCGCAAGGTCGCGGTGCCGCGCAACCGCCGCGACGAGCCGCTGCCGATCCACGGCGACGGCTGGCTCGCGCCGTGGCAGGTGGACGATGCGACGGACACGTCGCTGCAACTGTCGCTCGACCGTGCCGCCGGCGCGCCGTATGCGTTCCGCGCGATCCAGTCGTTCGAACTCGACGACGCGACGCTGTCGATCGCGCTGACGATCGAGAACGCGGGGCGCGCGCGGCTGCCGTTCGGGCTCGGCGTGCATCCGTTCCTCGTGCGCGATGCGGTGACCGAGCTGGCCGCGGCGGCGGGCGGCCTGTGGCTGTCGGGCGCCGATTTCCTGCCGGTGCGGCACGTCAGCGTGCCGCCGGCCTGGCAGTTCGGCGTCGCGTATCCGCTGCCGGCCACGCTCGTCAATCACGCGTTCACCGGCTGGGGCGGCCACGCGACGGTGAGCTGGCCGCGCCGCCGACTGTCGCTGACCGTCTCGGCCGACGCCGACGCGTACGTGCTCTATACGCCGCCGGGCGAGGATTTCTTCTGCTTCGAGCCGGTCGATCATCCGATCAATGCGGTGAACCTGCCGGGCGGCGCGACCGCGCACGGGATGACGCTGCTCGCGCCCGGCGAGCGGCTCACGCGGCGCTTCGCGTTCACCGTCGAGCGCGCCGATGCGCGCGGCAACGCCGCGGCACGCGAGGGCCGCCCGCGACGCGGGTAAAATACGCGGTCTACCAACGGTTTGCCGCGAGTATCCGCCATGTCTTCCCCGCTTACTTTCATCGAATCGCTGCGCGCCGCGTGGCAGCGCACGAATTCGCTGCTGTGCGTCGGCCTCGATCCCGAGCCGTCGCGTTTTCCCGTGCAGTTCGACGGCCAGCCCGACGCGATCTTCGAGTTCTGCCGGCAGATCGTCGACGCGACCGCACAGTACGCGAGCGCGTTCAAGCCGCAGATCGCCTACTTCGCCGCGCATCGCGCGGAAGACCAGCTCGAGCGCCTGATCGCGCACATCCATCTCCAGCATCCGGGCCTGCCCGTGATCCTCGACGCGAAGCGCGGCGACATCGGCAGCACCGCCGAGCAGTACGCGCGCGAAGCGTTCGAGCGCTATCGCGCGGACGCCGTCACGGTGAACCCGTACATGGGCTACGACTCGGTCGAGCCGTACTTCGAACACGAAGGCAAGGGCGTGATCGTGCTGTGCCGCACGTCGAACCCGGGCGGCTCGGACCTGCAGTTCCTCGACACGAGCGGGGCCGGCCATTCGGGCCGGCCGCTGTACCAGGTCGTCGCCGACCTCGCGGCGAACAAGTGGAATGCGAAGAGCGGCCAGCTCGGCCTCGTGGTCGGCGCGACGTTCCCGAACGAAATCGAGCTCGTGCGCGGGATCGTCGGCGACATGCCGCTGCTGATTCCCGGCATCGGCGCGCAGGGCGGCGACGTGCAGGCGACCGTCAACGCGGGGCGCACGGCCGACGGCACCGGGATGATGATCAACTCGTCGCGCGCGATCCTGTATGCGAGCAAGGGCGAGGATTTCGCCGACGCCGCGGCGCTCGCCGCGCAGAAGACGCGCGACGCGATCAACGCGCATCGCTGATCGCGTCGCGCGACGCCCTATCGCCGCACCGTATCGCACCACAACCGCCCGGCCGGCCCGCCGGGCGGTTGGCGCCGGCCCCGCGCCCGCGGGCCCGCACCGCACCTCCCGTTCCGCCTTCGCGTTCCTCGATCGTCCCTGGCGCACGCCGACAACTTCCCGTCGCTTCCGCACTGCATGTCGCTAATTTATTCGCGCGATGCTGCCGCTTGTCATCGGTTCGTCACGAAAACGTCAAGAAAAGGAGCGACGCCATGCCCAAGCTGTCCCGCCGTCTTCTGAGCGCGTTCGCCGCGTCGCTGTGCATGACGTTCGCCCACGCGGCGGATCTGTCGCACTGGCCGGCCGACAGCGCGAAGGCGCTGAACGCGATGATCGCCGCGCACGCGAACCGCGGCGACTACGCGGTGTTCGACGCCGACAACACGACCTACCGCTACGACCTCGAGGAATCGCTGCTGCCGTATCTCGAGAACCGCGGCGTGCTGACGCGCGATTCGCTCGATCCGTCGCTGAAGCTGATCCCGTTCAAGGATGCCGCCGACTACAAGGAATCGCTGACGAGCTACTACTACCGGCTGTGCGAGATCGACGACCTGGTCTGCTATCCGTGGATCGCGCAGGCGTTCGCCGGGCAGTCGCTCGCCGACCTGAAGCGCCACGTCGACGCGATGCTGGCCGACGGCAAGCCGATCCCGATCCGCTACTGGCACGGCGACAAGGTCGTCGACGGCACGGTGAACCCGCCGCGCTTCTTCCGCGGGATGCAGGAGCTGTACAACGCGCTGCGCGAGAACGGCATCGACGTCTACGTGATGACGGCCGCGCACGAGGAGCTCGCGCGGCTCGTGCTGTCCGATCCGAAGTACGGCTACAACGTGAAGCCGCAGAACGTGATCGGCGTGACGACGCTGCTGCGCGACCCGGCGACCGGCGCGCTGACGACGTCGCGGCTGCAGATCAAGGCCGGCAAGTACGACGAGGCCGCGAACCGCCACCTCGTGATCACGCCGTTCCTGATGAACCCGATGACGTGGTACGAAGGCAAGCTCGGTTCGATCGTCGGCTGGATCGACCAGTGGAAGAAGCCGGTGCTCGTCGCGGGCGACACGCCGACGTCCGACGGCTACATGCTGCTGAACGCGACCGACGTCGCGCGCGGCGGCGTGCGCGTGTGGGTCGACAAGAAGGACAAGCAGATGGCGCAGATCCGCGCGTGGTCCGACGAATCGGCCGCGAAGCAGAAGTCGCTCGGCCTGCCGGTGACGGCGGACAAGAACTGGATCGTCGTGAAGCCCGACGCGATTCAATAAGCGCGCGGCGGCCGCGGCACGCCGCCCGCCCGGTCAGCGTTCGCGCTCGTCGAGCAGCTTCAGCAGCCCGCGCAGTGCATGCGCGGCCGCCTGCGTGCGGATCTGTTCGCGGTCGCCCTTGAACACGAGCGTTTCGACGTCGGTATGCAGCCGGTTGCTCCAGCCGAACGACACGGTGCCGACCGGCTTCTTCTCGCTGCCGCCGGCCGGACCCGCGATGCCGGTGACGGACAGCGCGACCTGCGCGCGGCTGTTGCGCAGCGCGCCTTCGGCCATCGCACGCGCGACGGGCTCGCTGACGGCGCCGTGCTTGTCGATCAGGTCGGCCGGCACGCCGATCATCTCGATCTTGGCCTGGTTCGAGTACGTGACGAAGCCGCGCTCGAACCACTGGCTGCTGCCGGAGATGTCGGTGATCGCGGTGGCGATCATGCCGCCGGTGCAGGATTCGGCGGTGGCGAGCGTGAGGTGCTCGTCACGCAGCTTGTTGCCTGCGCGGATCGCAAGCTGGTGAACGACGGAATCGGTTGGCATGCGCGTCGGGAAACGGGAGTCGGGAAATCGGTCAGCCGGCGACGGAGCGCCACAGGGCGATCACGAGCAGCGTCATGAACGCGGCCACCAGGTCGTCGACCATGATGCCGAGCCCGCCTTGCAGGCGGCGCTCGACGTAGCGGATCGGCGGCGGCTTGAGCATGTCGAAGAAGCGGAACGCGACGAACGCCCACAGCTGGCCGACGAAGGTCGCGGGCGTGACGAACAGCATCACGAGCCAGATCGCGACGATTTCGTCCCAGACGACGGCGCCCGGATCGGCGATCCCGGCCTTCTTCGCGGTGAAACCGGTGACCCACGTGCCCGCCACGAAGCCGACGGCGATCAGCGCCCACCATTCGGGCACCGTCAGGTAGCGATTGAGCACCACGAACGTGAGCCAGCCGAACAGCGAGCCGAACGTGCCGGGCATGATCGGCGCGAGCCCGCTGCCGAAGCCGAGCGACACGAGATGCGCCGGGTGCGACAGCATGAAGCGGGCCGTCATGCGTGTCGGCGCGGGCTGCGCGGCGCCGGGCTCGGCCGCGGCGCGCGTGGGCGTCGGATCAGTCTGCATGGAAGTGGTCGAAGCCGTGCAACGTGAGAGCGAGGGGCGCGCCGGCGGCGTCGCGCCACGCGATGGCGGGTTGCGCCGACGGCGCGGACAACGCGCGTATTGTACCGATTCGCGTGACCGGCACGCCGGCCGCGGCGCCCGCCGCCGCGACCGCCGCGCGGGCCGCGACCGGCGCCGTGAAGCACAGTTCGTAGTCGTCGCCGCCGGCCAGCGTGCAGCGGCGCTGCACGTCGGCCGGCAGCGTCGCGAGCGCGGCCGAGCGCGGCACCGCGTCGGCGTCGATCTCGGCGCGCACGTTCGAGCGCGTCAGGATGTGCTGTAGATCGCCGGCGAGGCCGTCCGACAGGTCGAGCGCCGCGTGCGCGACGCCCGCGAGCGCGCGGCCGAGCGCGATGCGCGGTTCGGGCCGCTCGAGCGCGCGCCGGAACGCGGCGGCTTCATCCGCGCCGGCCGCCCATTCGCCGCGGGCGACGCCGAGGCCCGCGCGCGCATCGCCGAGCGTGCCGGATACCCACACGTCGTCGCCGTCGCGCGCGGCATCGCGCCGCAGCGCCGCGTCGGGCGCGACTTCGCCGAACACGGTCACGCACAGGTTCAGCGGCCCGCTCGTCGTGTCGCCGCCGATCAGCTCGCAGCCGTATCGCTCGGCCAGCGCGAAGAGGCCGTCGCTGAACGCCTCGAGCCACGCCGCGTCGGCCCGCGGCAGCGCGCACGCGAGCGTGAACGCGCGCGGCTCGGCGCCCATCGCCGCGAGGTCCGACAGGTTGACCGCGAGCGTCTTGTGGCCGAGCGCGTCGGGCGCGACATCGGGGAAGAAGTGGCGGCCTTCCACCAGCATGTCCGTCGAAATGGCCAGCAATTTCCCGGATCGGGGCGCAATCAGTGCGCAATCGTCGCCGATGCCGAGGGTCGACGCGCGGGCGCCCCGTGCGGCGCGGCGCGTGAAGAAGCGTTCGATCAGCGAAAACTCGGAAAGGGCGGCTGGCACGGCGGGTGGTCCGAAACGGTTGAAGGAACGGCATTGTACGAGGCGAGCGGCGGCGCTCCTGCACCATCCAGTACATTTTGGTCGCGGCTGTTGCACCCGAATCGCCGGTCTGGCGGCCGATGATTGGCGCTACAATGCCGTCGAACAGTTATTCTAATCCGCACGTCACGAGACACATGTCCACCCAAGCCTCCTCCAAAGCCAAGCTCCGCGAAGCCGCGCTCGACTATCACGAATTTCCGACTCCCGGCAAAATCGCGATCGCTCCGACCAAGCAGATGATCAACCAGCGCGACCTCGCGCTCGCGTATTCGCCGGGCGTGGCGTACGCGTGCGAGGAGATCGTCGAGAACCCGCTGAACGCGGCGCGTTTCACCGCGCGCAGCAACCTGGTCGGCGTCGTGACGAACGGCACGGCGGTGCTCGGTCTCGGCAACATCGGCCCGCTCGCGTCGAAGCCGGTGATGGAAGGCAAGGCGGTGCTGTTCAAGAAGTTCGCGGGCATCGACGTGTTCGACATCGAGCTGAACGAATCGGACCCGCACAAGCTCGTCGACGTGATCGCCGCGCTGGAGCCGACCTTCGGCGGGATCAACCTCGAAGACATCAAGGCGCCGGACTGCTTCATCGTCGAGCGCGAAGCGCGCAAGCGGATGAAGATCCCGGTGTTCCACGACGACCAGCACGGCACCGCGATCGTCGTGGCCGCGGCCGTCACGAACGGCCTGAAGGTCGTCAACAAGGACATCAAGAAGGTCAAGCTCGTCGCGTCCGGCGCGGGCGCGGCCGCGCTCGCGTGTCTCGACCTGCTGGTCGACATCGGCCTGCCGCTCGAGAACATCACGGTGACCGACCTGGCCGGCGTGGTCTACAAGGGCCGTACCGAGCTGATGGATCCGGACAAGGAGCGTTTCGCGCGCGAAACCGACGCCCGCACGCTCGCCGAAGTGATCGACGGCGCGGACATCTTCCTCGGCCTGTCGGCCGCGGGCGTGCTGAAGCAGGAGATGGTGAAGGGCATGGCCGAGCGCCCGCTGATTCTCGCGCTCGCGAACCCGACGCCGGAAATCCTGCCGGAACTCGCGCTCGAAGTGCGCCCCGACGCCGTGCTGGCCACCGGCCGCACCGATTACCCGAACCAGGTCAACAACGTCCTGTGCTTCCCGTTCATCTTCCGCGGCGCGCTCGACGTCGGCGCGACGACGATCACGCGTGAAATGGAGATCGCGGCCGTCAATGCGATCGCCGAGCTCGCGCAGCACGAGCAGAGCGACATCGTCGCGACCGCGTACGGCATCCAGGATCTGTCGTTCGGGCCCGAATACCTGATTCCGAAGCCGTTCGATCCGCGCCTGATCGTGAAGATCGCGCCGGCCGTCGCGCAGGCCGCGATGGACGGCGGCGTCGCGACGCGCCCGATCGAGGACATGGAGGCATATCGCGTCCACCTGCAGCAGTTCGTGTATCACAGCGGCACGACGATGAAGCCGATCTTCCAGATCGCGCGTGCCGCGCCGGAAGAGAAGAAGCGCGTCGTGTTCGCGGAAGGCGAAGAAGAGCGCGTGTTGCGCGCCGTTCAGATCATCGTCGACGAAAAACTCGCGAAGCCGATCCTGATCGGCCGCCCGTCGGTGATCGAGCACCGGATCCAGCGCTACGGCCTGCGCCTTACGCCCGGCGCCGATTTCACGGTCGTCAACACCGAGCACGACGAGCGCTACCGCGACTTCTGGCAGACGTACTACAAGATGATGGCGCGCAAGGGTATCAGCGAGCAGCTCGCGCGCGTCGAAATGCGCCGCCGCACGACGCTGATCGGCTCGATGCTGGTGAAGAAGGGCGAAGCGGACGGGATGATCTGCGGCACGATCAGCACCACGCACCGTCACCTGCACTTCATCGACCAGGTGATCGGCAAGCGCCCGGGCTGCAGCGTATACGCGGCGATGAACGGCCTCGTGCTGCCGGGCCGCCAGATTTTCCTCGTCGATACGCACGTGAACGTCGATCCGACCCCGGAGCAACTCGCCGAGATCACGATCATGGCCGCGGAAGAAGTGCGTCGCTTCGGCATCGAGCCGAAGGTCGCGCTGCTGTCGCACTCGAATTTCGGCACGAGCAATGCCCCTTCGGCGAAGAAGATGCGCGATACGCTCGCGATCCTGCAGGAAACCGCGCCGGAGCTGAAGGTCGACGGCGAGATGCACGGCGACGTCGCGCTCGACGCGGCGCTGCGCAAGGAAATCCTGCCGGAATCGACGCTGGAAGGCGACGCGAACCTGCTGATCCTGCCGAACATCGACGCCGCGAACATCGCGTACAACCTGCTGAAGACGGCCGCCGGCAACAACATCGCGATCGGGCCGATCCTGTTGGGCGCCGCGGAGCCGGTGCACGTGCTGACCGAATCGGCGACCGTTCGCCGCATCGTCAACATGGCGGCGCTGCTGGTCGCCGACGTCAACGCCGCGCGCTGAGCCGAAACGAACACGCGGCGCCGGTCGAACCGGTGCCGCGCGTCGGGCGAAATTGTAAACAAAGGCAAAAAGAGGCGTGCCCGCAATGGGCACGCCGCGGGCAGGGCGCAACTGCGCTTCCCATAAAGCAACAGCAGCATCTCTCCACTCCGGGCAGCGAGTGTGGCAAGGAGGCAGGGTCTTGCCATACGAAAGATGCCGGTCGTATTTTATCTTATGTAAGTTAAATGTAGTGCAAATTCGGTAGGAAATACGGCATGACCGGTGTCGCGCGGCTTTCGATTCCCAAACGGACATTGATTCGCGCGGCCAATAACGCTACGCTAACGCCTTTGTTGGTCGTCAACTACTTGATTTAACAGCGGGAACCCTGGTTCATGGCACGCAAGTGGCTCCGCAACGGCGCGCTCGCGTCCGTCTTCGCGATGTTCGCGATGGGTATCGTCGGCACGCCGACGGGCAGTCTGGTTTCCGCCGCTTACGCACGGGAGGCCGTTCCGGCCGACGTGGCCGCGAGCGGGCTCGATACGATCCCGGCCGCCAGTCTTCCGCGCGAGGCCGTGACCACGCTGGGCCTGATCAGCGCCGGCGGCCCCTATCCGTACGAGAAAGACGGCGTCGTATTCGGCAATCGCGAGCGGATCCTGCCGAAGGCGAAGCGCGGCTACTACCATGAGTACACGGTGCCGACGCCGCGTGCGCGCAATCGCGGCGCGCGCCGGATCGTCTGTGGCGGGCCGTTGCGCCGGATCGACAACTGTTATTACACGGGCGACCACTACAACAGTTTTAAACGTATTGTTGAATGACTTCGGGACGAATGGCATGAGCGACTCCATCTACGCGCACGATACGGCGGCGGCGGAACTGTTCGCGGCCGGCGACGGCAATCTGTTTCAGCGAGTGATTCAGTTGCACGCGGCGGCGCAGGCCGGCGGCACGCCGGAGCAACAGGAAGCCGAGCCCGGGCTTTCATCGAACGAGGAGCCTATGAGCCTTTTCACGACCGTGCGACCCAATCTCGTGCAGTCGATCCGCGCGTTCCGCGTGCAGGATCTCGCCGACGAAGCCGGTCGGCTCGGCCAGCATTTCCTGTATGCGTATTGCGGCGCCGCGCAGTCGAAGCAGGAAGTGATGGAAACGATCGCGACGTCGTTCCTGTTCCCGAAGCATTTCGGGAAGAACTACGACGCGCTGTACGACTGCCTGACCGACCTCGTCGCGAAGGCCGGCGCGCAGCCCGGTTTCGTGATCGTCCTCGAAGGGCTGCCGATCGCGCAGAAATTCGACAAGGAAGGGCGCGAGACGCTGCTCGACGTGTTCCGCGAGGCCGCCGAGTTCTGGGCCGAGCGCAAGGTCGCGTTCCGGGTGTTCTACTCGTTCGCGTAAGCGCCTCGCCCGGCGGCCGATTCGCCGAACTGCCGGTCAAAAGCCCGCTTCGAGCGGGCTTTTTTGCGTCCGCACGTGTCGCGCGCGGCACGCGCCCCGACACAAGCCTTTCATCGCGCACTTTTTTCCGCGACAATCGGTCGGCCCGGCTGCGGACGACGCGCCGGGCGCACAACACCAATCATTCGAGAGAGGGCCGATCTTCCCCATGACCGCTACCCGATTTGCGACGCGCGCGCGTGCGCGCCGTCCGCTCGTATGCGCGCTGACCCTGTGCGCGCTGTCGTTCGGCATTCCGCCGGCCGCGCAGGCCGCGGTGCTGACCCCCGAGCAAACCGCCGACCTGTATCTCGGCGCATTCGTCAATGGCGACGCGTCGAAGGCCGAGCAGTTCAACGAGGCAACGCGCACGCACTTCGACGGCAAGGGTGTGCTCGACGTGGCGGCAGTTGCGAAGCTCGCCGACAGGGTGAGCGAGGCTATCGTCGCCTCCATCCTGGACAAGGTGCCGGCGCCTGTGCGCGCAACGGTGAGCGGGCCGACCACCGCGGCGATCGCGTCATTTCAGCATGCACTCGCGCGTTCCGAATGCAAGGCTACCGGCTCGACCCGGAAACCGGACGCATCCGTGGAGGGCGAATCGATCGCGACGGTCGAATTCGCGTGCCGCGTCGCCGAGGTGGAGCCTGGCTTGCGGGCGCTGCGGGAGAAGGTCGACGAGCCGCGCTCGGAGGACGACAACGCGCGCGCGGCCTACCTCGCGACGTTCCTGAACGGCATGGTACCCGTGTTCGACCACGCGCAGACGAGCCGGCCGATGACGGGCCGGATCGATCTGCATGGCGCGGACGGCAAGGGCTGGATCATGGATTCCCCCGCTCAGGTGCTGCGGCCGGTCGTCAACGCGCTGATGAGCCAGATGCGGGATGCGAACGGCGACGCCGGCGAGTAATCGGCAGCATTCGGGCCGTCGTGCACGTTGCCGGCGCGCCGGACACTCGAACGGGGACATCGACGATGAACGCTTTCACGCGAGGGCTGCTGGTTGCCGCAGCCGTGGTTTCGATGGGGGGCGCGGCGGCCGCGAATGCCGTCGCGGCCGAACCGGCGTCGACGCCGGCTGCGCCGACTGTGTATCCGGCGGTAGAGCGGTTGCTTGCCGATTTGCGCACGCGCTCGACGCCCGGCCAGTATGCGGCGGTGGCCGGCGCGATTCACGCGTCGGCGGCGTTGGCCGGCCAGCTGAACGAACTGGTCGATGCGGGGCTGCTGACACGCATCGCGGTCGACAGCGGCGAACCCGCGCTCGGCAGGACGTCCGGCGCGTTGCGCAACGGGAGCGTCTGGATCCTGACGCCGGCCTTCGTCGACAGTCAGGCGCCGCGACGCCTGTCCCACGTCGTGCATGACGGCGACATCCTGCCGGACAACATGGTCTTCGCGCTCGGCTACATGGCGTGGCGCGCGAAGCACGATACGGATCTCGGCCGCGAAGCCGCCGCGTTGCGCGCATCGGGCGACAGCCCGGACGAGAAGAAGCGGCGCTGGATCGAGCTGAACACACGGATCGACGCCGGCGGCTTCATCCAGGGCTGGAACGACACGGTCGATGCCGCCACGGTGCAGCACGGCGGCCAGCCGGTCGGTATCGCACAGGTCGTGCCGATGCTGATGAACCTGCGCTATCGCGGCCCATTCATCAAGGCGATCCAGGCGACGCCGCCGTTGCGGGTCACCGCGACGACCTTCTCGTTCGATACGGCCAGCATCGACGCGCTTGCGCTGGCGCTCAAGGGTTCCGGCGTCATCGACATCGAGCCGTTCAACGCGGCGCGCTGACGCGCTTTACCACCCACCCCAGCGCGCCGCCAGCGCCGCGAGCACGGCCGCGCCGGCCGTCTCGGTGCGCAGCACGCGCGGCCCGAGCGACAGCGCGGTGAACCCGTGTGCGCGCGCTGCGTTTTCCTCGTCGGGCGACAGCCCGCCTTCAGGCCCGATCAGCAGCGTGACCGATGCTGCGGGCGGCGCATCCGGCAACGACGAAAACGGAATGCTCGCGCGCGGCGACAGCAGCAGCCGCAGTTCGCCGTCGGCCGGCGTGGCAGGCAGCGTATCGAGCCACGCGCCGAAGCCGCGTACTGCCGCGACGTCCGGCACATGGTTGCGCCCGCACTGTTCGCACGACGCGCGTACGACGCCGCGCCAGTGCGCGACGCGCTTGTCCGCCCGTTCGCCGGACAGCTTCACGACGCCGCGCGCGGTCGACAGCGGCACGACCGCCGCGACGCCGAGCTCGACGGCCTTCTCGATCACCCAGTCCATCTTGTCGCCGCCGGCGATGCCTTGCGCGAGCGTCACGCGATAGGGCGGCTCGGCTTCGACCGGTTCGAACGCCTCGATCTGCGCGAGCGCGTTGCGCTTGTCGATCTCGACGAGCCGTGCGCGGTACTGGCCGCCCGTGCCGTCGAACAGCGCGAGCGCGTCGCCGGGCTGCAGCCGCAGCACCTGCGCGTGGCGCGCGACCTCGGCCGGCAGCGCGAGCGTGGTGTCGGCGCGCAATGCCGCGTCGACGAAAAAGCGCGGCACGGCCGCGGTGGTGGTGGCTTCGTTCATGCGTGTGGCGGTGTCGGTCATGCGGCGAGGCGGCACCCGAGCGCCCAGCGGTAGCCGTCGAGATCCTCGATCTGCGCGAACCGGTCGCCCCAGAACTGATCCTGCGGCGCGCTCAGCGATTTCGCGCCCGCGTCGAGCGCGCGCTGCCAGGTGGCGTCGACGTCGTCGACATACAGATAGAACGATTGCGGCGCGACGGCGTTTGCGCGCTTCGGCGTCAGGGCCTTCGAGCCGAACGCGCCCTCGGGCGCGAACATCACGATCAGCTGGCCGCGATAGGTCATCTCGACGTGCATGATCGCGCCGTCCTCGTCGTGCACGTCGCGCAACTCGAAGCCGAATGCGGCCTTGAAGAAATCGATGGCCGCGCGCACGTTGCGCACGGTCAGGTACGGCGTCAACCAAGGCACGTCGGCCGGACGTGGATCGGTCATGAAAATCTCCTGTTTTCGCGGTCGAACGGTGCGTTGCGGCGCGGTCGGTCGAGTGGCGTTCGCTGCATCCGGGTCGTTCCGGCTCCGCGTTTCGCACGCGAACCGTGCGAAGCCTCGAAGGAGAGCGGAGCGATACGGCCGTCCGGATGCTCAGCGGCGAACGCCCAGTGTATCGCGCAGCGCGCGCGGCAGGGCAAAGAGGGCCGCATGAAGTCGCGCATCGTAGTAGCGCAATCCCTGCACGCGGCGTGCGGTGAGCCGTTCGTCGACGTCGTGCGCGAACAGCGCGGCCGCATCGAGCGTGTCGCTCGCGATCGCCATCAGCCACTGCGAGCCGTACAGCGGCACGTGCGCGGACAACGGATCGACGAACGCGAAACTCGCGCGCAGGTCGTCGAGCAGCGCGGCGATCCGCGTCGCATGGAACACCGGCGAGCCGAGATGCATCGAGATCGCGCCGCGCGGCGTGAGGATTCGCTTGAGGCGGGCGTAGAACGCCCGCGTGTAGAGGCCGGCCGCCGGCGAATCGGGCGGCGTGAGGTCGAACACCACGAGATCGAAATGCTCGACGGTCGACGCGACGAAATGCGCGGCATCGCCGATCACCACTTCCACACGCGGGTCGTCGAGCGCGCCCTGGTGCACGTCGTCGAGATAGCGGCGCGCCATGCCGACCACCTCGTCGTCGAGTTCGGCGATCACGATCCGTTCGATGCATGCGTGCTTGAGCAACTGCCGCGCGGCGCCGCCGTCGCCGCCGCCGAGCACGAGCGCCTTGCGCGGCGACGGATGCGCGAGCGCGGCCGGGTGCGTCATGCATTCGTGATAGACGTACTCGTCGCCGACCGACGTCATCGGCCGGCCGTCGAGCGTGAACAGGCGGCCGAGCTGCGGGGTGTCCCAGACTTCGATCTGCTGGTGCGGGGACGCGACGTGCGCGAGCCGCCGCGCATTCGGGAAGCCGTAGGTGGCGTCGGGCGTCGGGTGAAAGAGAAGGGTGGTACTCACGGGCAGGCCGCTGGGGCAGGCAGTTCCGACGCCTGAATTATAGGCGGCGGCCGGTTTGGCGGAAAACCGTGCCGGAACACGACGCGCCGACAAGGGAAATGCCGCCCCATCTGTTAAAATGACGAGCTTTGCAGCCCCGTCCGTAGGCTCCGTCCGCTTCGCGTCCGTCAGGCGCCGCACCGCGCGCCGGGAACGATTGACGCTCGAGCTTCCGGATGCCGCCGTGCCCCCGTTTCCTCGACTCGTTCTCCGGACTCGACATGACGACTTCGTCTCCCGCCTCCACCACCCTGATGGCCAACGCGATCCGTGCGCTCGCGATGGACGCCGTCCAGCAAGCGAACTCCGGTCACCCCGGCATGCCGATGGGCATGGCCGAAATCGGCGTGGCGCTCTGGTCGCGCCATCTGAAGCACAACCCGGCGAACCCGCACTGGGCCGACCGCGACCGTTTCGTGCTGTCGAACGGCCACGGCTCGATGCTGCTGTACTCGCTGCTGCACCTGACCGGCTACGACCTGCCGATCGAAGAGCTGAAGAACTTCCGCCAGCTGCACTCGAAGACGCCGGGCCACCCGGAATACGGGATCACGCCGGGCGTCGAGACGACCACCGGCCCGCTCGGCCAGGGTCTCGCGAACGCGGTCGGCATGGCGCTCGGCGAAGCGCTGATGGCCGACGAGTTCAACCGTGACGGCGCGAAGATCGTCGATCACCACACGTACGTGTTCCTCGGCGACGGCTGCCTGATGGAAGGCATCTCGCACGAGGCCTGCTCGCTCGCGGGCACGCTGAAGCTGAACAAGCTGATCGCGCTGTACGACGACAACGGCATCTCGATCGACGGCGACGTCGTGAACTGGTTCCACGACGACACGCCGAAGCGTTTCGAAGCGTACGGCTGGAACGTGATCCCGAACGTGAACGGCCACGACGTCGACGCGGTCGACGCGGCGATCGCGAAGGCGAAGCTGTCGGACAAGCCGACGCTGATCTGCTGCAAGACGGTGATCGGCAAGGGCGCGGCAACCAAGGCCGGCGGCCACGACGTGCACGGTGCCGCGCTTGGCGCGGAAGAAATCGCGAAGACGCGCGAAGCGCTCGGCTGGAAGTGGGAGCCGTTCGTGATTCCGCAGGAAGTCTATGCGGCATGGGACGCGAAGGAAGCCGGCAAGCGCGCCGAGACCGAATGGGACGCGACGTTCGCGGCCTATCGCGCGAAGTTCCCGGCAGAAGCCGCCGAATTCGAGCGCCGGATGGCCAACAAGCTGCCGGCCGACTGGGCCGAGAAGGCTGCCGCGATCATCGCCGGCGCGAACGAGCGCGCCGAGACGGTCGCGACCCGCAAGGCGTCGCAGCAGGCGATCGAGGGCCTCGCCGCCGCGCTGCCCGAGCTGCTCGGCGGCTCGGCCGACCTGACCGGCTCGAACCTGACCAACTGGAAGGCGTCGAAGGCCGTGCGCGCGAATCCGGAAGGCGCGGGCGTGCTGCTCGGCAACCACATCAACTACGGCGTGCGCGAATTCGGCATGAGCGCCGCGATCAACGGCCTCGCGCTGCACGGCGGCCACAAGCCGTTCGGCGGCACGTTCCTGACGTTCTCCGACTACAGCCGCAACGCGCTGCGCGTGGCCGCGCTGATGAAGGTGCCGTCGATCTTCGTGTTCACGCACGATTCGATCGGCCTCGGCGAAGACGGCCCGACGCACCAGTCGATCGAGCACGTGTCGAGCCTGCGCCTGATCCCGAACCACGACGTCTGGCGCCCGGCCGACACGGTCGAGACGGCCGTCGCATGGACGCACGCGGTTGCCGCCGACCGTCCGTCGAGCCTGATCTTCAGCCGCCAGAACCTCGCGTTCAACCCGCGTACCGATGCGCAGATCGCGAACATCGAGAAGGGCGGTTACGTGCTGAAGGACTGGGACGACGAAATCGTCGCGCGCAAGATCATCCTGATCGCGACGGGCTCGGAAGTCGAACTCGCGATGAAGGCCGTCGAGCCGCTCGCGCAGCAGGGCATCGCGGCGCGCGTCGTGTCGATGCCGTCGACCAACGTGTTCGACCGCCAGGACGCCGAATACCGCGAACGCGTGCTGCCGCACGGCGTGCGCCGCGTCGCGATCGAAGCGGGCGTGACGAGCTTCTGGCACAAGTACGTCGGCCTCGAGGGCGGCGTCGTCGGGATCGACACGTTCGGCGAATCGGCGCCGGCCGGCGTGCTGTTCAAGTACTTCGGCTTCACCGTCGAGCACGTCGTCGAGACCGCGAAGGCCGTGCTGGCCTAAAAGCATACGCGACGCGCGCCGCCCGATGCGCGCGTCGCACCGTGAAGCTGCACGAAACGAATTTTTTCAGCCATCAGGAGATAGACCATGACGATTCGCGTCGCAATCAACGGCTACGGCCGTATCGGCCGCAACACGCTGCGCGCGTTTTATGAAAACGGCAAGAAGCACGATATCGAGATCGTCGCGATCAACGATCTGGGCGATGCGAAGACCAACGCGCACCTGACCCAGTACGACACCGCGCACGGCAAGTTCCCGGGCGAAGTGTCGGTCGACGGCGACTACCTCGTCGTGAACGGCGACAAGATCCGCGTGCTCGCGAACCGCAACCCGGCCGAACTGCCGTGGGGCGAGCTGGGCGTCGACGTCGTGATGGAGTGCACGGGCTTCTTCACGACGAAGGAAAAGGCGAGCGCGCACCTGAAGGGCGGCGCGAAGAAGGTGATCATCTCGGCGCCGGGCGGCAAGGACGTCGACGCGACGATCGTCTACGGCGTGAACCACGACGTGCTGAAGGCCGAGCACACGGTCATCTCGAACGCATCGTGCACGACGAACTGCCTCGCGCCGCTCGTCAAGCCGCTGAACGACAAGATCGGCCTCGAAACCGGCCTGATGACGACGATCCACGCGTACACGAACGACCAGGTGCTGACGGACGTCTACCACGAAGACCTGCGCCGCGCGCGTTCGGCCACGCACAGCCAGATCCCGACGAAGACGGGCGCCGCATCGGCGGTCGGCCTCGTGCTGCCGGAACTGAACGGCAAGCTCGACGGCTACGCGATCCGCGTCCCGACGATCAACGTGTCGATCGTCGACCTGTCGTTCATCGCGAAGCGCGACACGACGGTCGAGGAAGTCAACGCGATCATGAAGGAAGCATCGGAAGGCGCGCTGAAGGGCATCCTCGGCTACAACGACGCACCGCTGGTGTCGATCGACTTCAACCACAACCCGGCTTCGTCGACGTTCGACGCGACGCTGACCAAGGTGTCGGGCCGCCTCGTGAAGGTGTCGAGCTGGTACGACAACGAGTGGGGTTTCTCGAACCGCATGCTGGATACGGCCGTCGCATTCGCGAACGCGAAGTAATCCCGCACGTCGCGCGGCCGCCGCAACGCGGCCGGCGCGGCGGACGAACCCGGCCCGGGGTTTCCCGGCCGGGTTTTTTTATTGCCCGCCGTTCGCCGTCACGTGTTCGATCGCGGCGACGAACGCGCGCTTCAGCGGGCTGTCGAGATCGGTCCACGCGAGACCGATGCCGCTGCGATGACCGGCCAGGTCGAGCGGCCGCGCGAGCACGTTCGGCGGCAGCGCGCTCGCCGCTTCCGCCGGGATCAGCCCGATCCCCATTCCCGCCGCGACGAGCGCGAGCATCGTCGTGAATTCCCCGAACTCCTGCGCGATCTCGAGCGTCGTGCCCGCGCGGCTCAATGCGAGCAGCATGTCGTCGTGAAAGCCGGGCGCGTAGCGGCGCGCGAGCACGAACGCGGGATGGCCGCGCAATGCGGCGGGCGAAATCGCATCGCGCGCGGCGAGCGGATGGCCGAGCGGCAGCGCGACGACGAAGCCTTCTTCGAGCACCACGCGTATGTCGATGCCCGCATACGCGGCCGGCAGCCGGATCATGCCGAAGTCGATCCGCCGGTCGCGCAGCGCGGCGATCTGGTCGGGCGTCGGCATGTCCTTCAGTTCGAGCGCGATCAGCGGATAGCGCTCGCGCATCGTGCGCAGCACGGCCGGCAGCAGCGTCGGCAATACCGACGACACGAACGCGATGCGCAGCGTGCCGATTTCGCCGCGGCTCGACAGCCGCGCCATCTGTTCCGCGCGTGCGGCCTGCTGCAGCGTCGCCCGCGCTTCGGGCAGGAACACGCGCCCCGTGTCGCTCAGCTCGACCTTGTGCCGGTCGCGCTCGAACAGGCGCGCGCCGAGTTCCGCCTCGAGCGCCTTGATCTGCATGCTGAGCGCGGGCTGCACGATGCACAGGCGCTGCGCGGCGCGCCCGAAATGCAGCTCTTCCGCGAGCGTGACGAAGGCGCGCAATTGCTTGAGTTCCATGGGCGGCGGGCACGAAAGGCGGTAATCAGTTTTCATGATAACCGGATCAAGAAAGACCATTGGCGTGACGCCCCGGTTGCGGCGGAAGATACCGTCGACGCGAGACCGGCCGCGACGGGTGGCCGGCTCGACGGGCACGAGGAGACATCCATGACTGATGCGCTTGATCGGTTCCGCCTCGACGGCCGCCGCGCGCTGATTACCGGTTCCGGCCGCGGGATCGGGCTGACGCTCGCCCGCGGACTCGCGGAAGCGGGCGCGGCGATCGTTATCAACGATCGCAATGAAGAGAAGGCCGCGACGCTCGCGCGCCGTTTCCGCGACGAAGGCTTCGCGGCCGACCATGCGGTGTTCGACGTGGCCGAGCACGCGCAGGTACGTACGGCGATCGACGATGTCGAGGCGCGCGTCGGCGCGATCGACATCCTCGTGAACAACGCGGGCATCCAGCGCCGCGCGCCGCTCGACGCATTCGACCCGGACGACTGGCATGCGCTGATGCGCGTGAATCTCGACGGCGTGTTCAACGTCGCGCAGGCCGTCGCGCGGCACATGATCGCGCGCGGTCACGGCAAGATCATCAACATCTGTTCGGTGCAGAGCGAGCTCGCGCGGCCGACGATCGCGCCGTATGCGGCGACCAAGGGCGCGGTGCGGATGCTGACCAAGGGGATGTGCGCCGACTGGGCGCGTCACGGCATCCAGGCGAACGGCCTCGCGCCCGGCTATTTCGAAACGGAGCTGAATCGCGCGCTGGTCGACGACGCGGCGTTTTCGGACTGGCTGTGCAAGCGCACGCCGGCCGGCCGCTGGGGGCAGGTCGACGAGCTGTGCGGTGCGGCGATCTTCCTCGCGTCGGCCGCGTCCGATTTCGTGAACGGCCAGACGCTGTTCGTGGACGGCGGGCTGACCAGTGCCGTCTAACGAGGAGAAAGTCATGCGTATGCGTTGCATGTGTGTCGTGATCCACGGGCCGAACGACCTGCGGGTCGAGGAGCGGGACGCGGGCGAGATCGGCCCGGGCCAGGTGCGCGTCGACGTCGCGATGGGCGGCATCTGCGGCTCCGATCTGCATTACTTCCGGCATGGCGGTTTCGGCGCGATCCGGCTGCAGCAGCCGATGGTGCTCGGCCACGAGGTCGCCGGCACGGTCGCGGAAGTGGCGCCGGACGTGACGTCGGTGAAGGTCGGCGATCGCGTCGCGGTCAATCCGAGCCGGCCGTGCGGCGCATGCCGCTACTGCCTCGAAGGGCTGCCGAACCAGTGTCTCGACATGCGCTTCTACGGCAGCGCGATGCGCATGCCGCACGTGCAGGGGGCGTTCCGCAACGCGCTCGTGTGCGACGCGGCGCAGTGCGTGAAGGTCGCCGATCACGTGCCGCTGTCGCTCGCGGCGCTCGCCGAGCCGTTCGCGGTCGGGCTGCATGCGGTGTCGCGCGCGGGCGCGCTGATCGGCAAGCGCGTGCTCGTGTCGGGTTGCGGGCCGATCGGCGTGCTGGCGGTCGCGGCGGCGCGCGTGCACGGCGCGGCGGAGATCGTCGCGACCGACGTCGTCGACGCGCCGCTGGAGGTGGCGCGCGCGCTCGGCGCGGACCGCACGATCAACGCGGCGGCCGATGCCGGCTGGGTCGAGCGCTACAGCGCCGACAAGGGCACGTTCGACGTGATGATCGAATGTTCGGGCAATGCGCGCGCGCTGCGCGACGGGCTGGACGTGATGCGTCCGCGTGGCGTCGTCGTGCAGCTCGGGCTCGGCGGCGACGTGAGCCTGCCGCAGAACGTCGTGGTCGCGAAGGAGCTGTCGATCTGCGGCTCGTTCCGCTTTCATGCGGAATTCGCGCTGGCGGTGCAACTGATCAACGCGGGGCGCGTCGATCTGCGGCCGGCCGTCACGCGCGTGTTCCCGATGCGCGATGCGCATCTCGCGTTCGAACTGGCGGGCGACCGCCAGCGTGCGATGAAGGTGCTGATCGATTTCGCGAACGAGGTCGCGTGACGGTGCGGCGTCGGCGCATCGCGACGGCTGCGGCATCCTCGGTGAAAAGGCACGCCCGCGATGCGCGGCGCGTGCCTTGTGCGTCGCGCGGCGCAAACGGATCGCCGGCCTGCCGCATCACTGCGTGACCCGTCGCGTGCCGACACGTTGCGATGCGAGCCACAGCGCGATCAGCATGCCCGACAGCGCGGCGCCCGCGATGCACACGCCGCGCCAGCCGTCGAGGCCGTACGCGACGCTCGCCGCGAACGACCCGAACGCGCCGCCGATGAAATAGCTCGTCAGGTAGATCGTCGTCACGCGGCTGCGTGCGTTGCCCGCGAGCGCATAGATCACGCTCTGGTTCGAGATGTGCATGCCCTGCACGCCGACGTCGAGCAGCAGGATGCCCGCGATCAGCGCCGCGAGCGAATGCGCGCCGGTCGCGATCAGCGCGAACGACGCGAGCACGGCCGCCGCGAACAGGCCGGTGGCCGCATTGCCGCGGCCGCGATCGACGAGCCGGCCGGCCGACGTCGCCGCGAGCGCGCCGACCGCGCCGACGATCCCGAACAGGCCGATCTGCCCTTCCGAATAGCTGTACGGCGGTTGGCTCAGCAAAAACGTGAGGCCCGTCCACAGCAGGCTGAAGCACGCGAACACGAGCGCGCCGTAGGTCGAGCGCAGCGCGATCGGCGGCTGCGCGCGCACCAGCGCGACGAGCGACTTCATCAGCACCGCGTAGTCGACGTGCGCGTCGCGGCGATCCTTCGGCAGCTTCGCGGCGAGCACGGCGGTCAGCGCGAGCACCATCGCGGCGGCGATACCGTACACCGCGCGCCAGCCGAGCCAGTCGGCGATCGCACCGGCCGCGACGCGCGCGAGCAGGATACCCAGCAGGAGCCCGCTCATCACGGTGCCCACCGCGCGGCCGCGCGAGCGTGCGTCGGCGAGCGACGCCGCGAACGGCACGAGCAACTGCGTCGAACAGGTGACGAAGCCGACCGCGACGTTCGCGACGACGAACATCGTGAAGTTCGTGCTGGATGCGACCGCGATCAGTGCGACGACGTTGAGCATCAGCAGCCGCACGATCAGCGTATGGCGATTGACCGCGTCGCCGAGCGGGACGATCAGCAGCAGGCTGGCCGCATAGCCGAGCTGCGTCAGCGTGACGAGATAGCCGAGCTCGGTCGGCGCGCGCCCGAAGCTGTGCGCGATCGCGGCGAGCAGCGGCTGCGCGTAATAGATGTTGCCGATGACGATGCCGCACGCGCACGCGAACAGCAGCGTCATGCCGCGGGTGAGGGGAGGGTGGTCGTCGTGATGCGGTTCCATGGTCGCGAAAGACAGCGGCGCCGCCGGCGGCACGGGGCCGTCGGTTGCGCGGGGTGACGGAAATCGGGGGCCGGCGTCGACGGATCGGCGGTGAGCCGAAGCGCCGGGCGGATCGCGGCCGGACCCGGATCGGGCGGGCGGCGGATCGCCGTGCGGCGGGCGAAGGCATGGCGGCCCGGGCGTGCCGCTTGCGTGCGGCGACAGCGGCGCTGCACGCAAGCGGATGTGCGTATGATGCGGGTATCGACCCATAGCGTCCAAGACTGGATCGTTATGGTCTCTATTGGTAAAACCAATACGTTGGTTGCGATGCTTCTCCGTCACATCCGCTATTTCCTGGCCGTCGCCGAGCAGCGCAATTTCACGCGTGCGGCCGATGCGCTGCACGTGTCGCAGCCGACGCTGTCGCAGCAGGTCCGTCAGCTCGAGGAAACGCTCGGCGTGCAGCTGTTCGACCGTTCGGGCCGCACGGTGCAGCTCACCGAATTCGGCGAGGTCTATGCGCGGCATGCGCGCGCCGCACTGCACGCGCTCGATGCCGGGCAGCGCGCGCTGCACGACGTCGCCGATCTCGGCAGCGGCTCGCTGCGGCTCGCGATGATGCCGACGTTCGCGGCTTACCTGAGCGGCTCGCTGATCGACGCATTCCATGCCGACCATCCGAACGTCGCGCTGACGATCGACGCGATGCCGCAGGCGCGCATCGAGGCGCTGCTCGCCGACGACCGGCTCGACGCCGGCTTCGCGTTCATGCCGCCGCGCGCGCCGGACATCGACGCGCTGCCGCTGTGGGACGAGCGGCTCGCGCTGGTGACGGGGCGCACGCACCGCCTCGCGCGCCGCCGCCGCGCGCTGACGCCGGCCGAGCTCGGCGGCGAGCCGCTGGTGCTGCTGAGCCGCGCGTTCGCGACGCGCGAGCGCATCGACCGGTATTTCGTCGAGCACGGCGCGCGGCCGTCGATCGCGATCGAGACGAATACGGTCAGCGCGGTGCTGGAACTCGTGCGGTGCGGCCGGCTCGCGACGGTGCTGCCCGATGCGGTCGCGCGCGAGAGCGGCGACCTGTGCGCGCTGGAGATCGATCCGCCGCTGCCGACGCGCACGGCGGCGCTGCTCACGCGCAAGGGCGCGTACCGCAGCGTCGCGGCGCGCGCCTTCATCGAGCGCGTGCTCGCCTATCGCGAATCGTCGGAACGGTGATCGGCGCGGCGGGCCGGAAGGGCCGGCGGCGCGAGGGAATTACGCGCCGGGCGTCGGGAAGAACACGCCCGCGCGCTGCGCGGCGTTCGCGATGTGCGTTTCGATCGCGATGCCGGCGGCGGCCGCATCGCGCGCGATCAGCGCGTCGACGATCGCGCGGTGCTCGTGCCACGTCGACAGCAGCAGTTCGCGGCGGTAGAACGGCATGCGCTGGCTTTCCTTCATGATGTCCGCGCTGCTGCGCAGGATGGACTCGATCGCCGCGTTGCCGGCCAGATGGATGATCCGCATGTGGAAGTCGAAGTCGAGCCGCGAGGCTTCTTCGAGCGCGTTCTCCGTCAGCGCGACGTGCAGGTCGGCGAGGTTGTCCTCGAACCACGCGATGTCGTCGTCGCTGACCACGCGCGCGGCCATCCGCGCGGCGAAGCCTTCGAGCGCATAGCGCATCTGGTAGGTGTCGGGCGGCGACGACTGCTCGGCGAATTGCCACGGATGCGCGGCCGACGCCTGCGCGCTTTCGACGTACACGCCCTTGCCCGCGCGGATGCGCAGCATCCCGAGCGCCTCGAGCGTCGACAGCGCCTCGCGCAGCGACGCGCGGCTGATTTCCAGCTCCTCGGAGAGCTGGCGCTGGGCCGGCAGCAGGCTGCCGACCGGATACACGCCTGTCTCGATCCGGTCGCGGATCGTCGCGATGGCGGTGTCGGTCACGGTATGCGGAACATTTTTCATGGTGTGAACGATGGCCGGTCTGACCGGCATTGTAATCCGCCCGCGGGAGGCGCACGACCGCCTACGGGAAAGCCACGATCCGCCCCTTTCGAGGGTGCCGCAAGCCCGTGCGCGGGGGCGGGAAATCCCTATTTTGTTCGTCCTTGACGCCACTATATCGGCTTCCTACTATCCCCCATAACATCACTGGTCTTACCAGTATGAACAGACGAAACTGCAACCGTTGGATCGGGAGAGCGCCGTGTCGAAATTCCTCAATTCGCTGTTTGGCCGGGTAGTCGTCGCATTAATCCTGGGGGTCGCGCTCGGCGCGTTCTTCCCGCACTTCGCCGAATCGCTGCGTCCGCTCGGCGACGGCTTCCTGAAGCTCATCAAGATGGTCATCGGCCCGATCGTGTTCTGCGTCGTGGTCAGCGGCATGGCCAATGCGGGCGACCTGAAGAAGGTCGGCCGGGTCGGCCTGAAGGCGGTCGTCTACTTCGAGGTGATGACGACGCTCGCGCTCGGCATCGGGCTCGTCCTCGCGTGGGTCACGCGCCCCGGCGTCGGGATGAACATCGACCTGCGCTCGCTCGACGCGGCGTCGCTGTCGACGTACGCGAAGAACGCGGAAAGCCTGAAGGACACGGCCGGCTACCTGATGAAGATCATCCCCGAGACGGCGATCGACGCGTTCGCGAAGGGCGACATCCTGCAGATCCTCGTGTTCGCGGTGCTGTTCGGCTCCGCGCTGTCGCTGCTCGGCGACAAGGCGCAGCGCGTCAATTCGCTGATCGAGGAGCTGTCGCACGTGTTCTTCCGGATCATCGGCTTCATCATCAAGCTCGCGCCGCTCGGCGTGCTCGGCGCGATCGCGTTCACGACCGGCAAGTACGGCGTCGCGTCGCTCAAGCAGCTCGGCTACCTGGTCGCGGTGTTCTACCTGAGCTGCTTCGTGTTCGTCACGGTCGTGCTCGGCGCGGTGATGCGGCTCGCGGGCTTCTCCGTGTTCAAGCTGATCCGCTATCTGCGCGAGGAACTGTCGATCGTGCTCGGCACGGCGTCGTCGGACGCCGTGTTGCCGCAGGTGATGAGCAAGCTCGAATACATGGGCATCAAGGATTCGACCGTCGGCCTCGTGATTCCGACCGGCTATTCGTTCAACCTCGACGGCTTCTCGATCTACCTGACGCTCGCGGTGCTGTTCATCGCGCAGGCCACCAACACGCCGCTGTCCACGCACGACCTGATCGTCGTGCTGCTCGTGTCGCTCGTCACGTCGAAGGGCGCGCACGGCATCCCCGGCTCGGCGATCGTGATTCTCGCGGCGACGCTGTCGGCGATTCCCGCGATTCCGGTGCTCGGCCTCGTGCTGATCCTGCCGGTCGACTGGTTCGTCGGCATCGCCCGCGCGTTGACCAACCTGATCGGCAACTGCGTGGCGACGGTGGTGGTCGCCGTGTGGGAGAACGACATCGATCGGGCCCGCGCGAAGCGCGTGCTGAACCGCGAGCTGCGCTACGTGGCCGATGCGCCGAGCGGCGCCGCACCGGTCGCCGGCGACCAGGCTCACGCGCTCTGAACACGACGCTCGCGCGGCGCGGCTTCCCCGGCCGCACCGCGCGACCGAACTTCATGCGACCGGCGCGCCGATGCGCCGGCGCTTGTCAAAAAAATGGAGACGACATGGCAGCCCCCATCCTCGATCCGAACGCGCCGGCCTTCACGCGGCGCTACATGAACCTCGCCGACCCGCGCCTGGGCGCGCAGGCGCTCTTCGCCAGCGACGAATTCTTCGCGCCGAAGGAGCGCATGCTGAATCCCGAGCCGGCCGTATTCATTCCCGGCAAGTACGACGACCACGGCAAGTGGATGGACGGCTGGGAAACCCGCCGCAAGCGTACGACCGGCCACGACTTCTGCGTGGTCCGGCTCGCGCGGCCGGGCGTGATCCACGGCGTCGATCTCGATACGAGCCACTTCACCGGCAACTTCCCGCCGGCCGCGTCGATCGAGGCCTGCGCGGTGGACGGCGACACGCCGCCGGACGACGCTGAATGGCGCACGATCGTCCCCGCGACGACGCTGCAGGGCAATGCGCATCACTACGTGAGCGTCGACGATGCGCAGCCGGTCACGCATCTGCGCGTGAACCTGTATCCGGACGGCGGGCTCGCGCGGCTGCGCGTGTACGGCCAGCCGCAGCGCGACTGGCGCCACGTGCCGGCCGGCGAGCTCGTCGATCTTGCGGCGATCGAGAACGGTGGCTACCTGGTGGCCGCGAACAACCAGCACTTCGGCGCGGCCTCGCAGATGCTGATGCCGGGGCGCGGCGCGAACATGGGCGACGGGTGGGAAACGCGGCGCCGGCGCGAGCCCGGCAACGACTGGGCGATTGTCGCGCTCGCGCGGCCGGGCATCATCCGGCGCGTCGAGGTCGATACGGCGTTCTTCAAGGGCAACTTCCCCGATCGCTGCTCGCTGCAGGCCGCGCACGTGACGGGCGGCACCGACGATTCGCTCGTCACGCAGGCGATGTTCTGGGCCGAACTGCTCGGCGAGCAGAAACTGCAGATGGATCACGTGCACACGTTCGACTCGCTCGCGGCGCTCGGCCCCGTCACGCACGTGCGGTTCAACATCTTCCCGGACGGCGGCGTGTCGCGCCTGCGTCTGTGGGGCGAGCCGGCTTGAAGGAGGGCAGCGGCATGAGCGGAACTCCCATCCTGCGCGTCGAGCGCCTGACCCGCGAAGCGTTCGCGCCGTTCGGCGACGTGATCGCGCTCGAAGGCGCGCGGCATTTCCCGATCAACGGCGGCACGACCGAGCGCTTTCACGATCTCGCGACGATCGACGTGTGCGCGGACGGCGGCCGGCCGCTCGTCAGCGTGTTTCGCGCGCAGCCGCGTGCGCTGCCGGTCGCGGTCACGCTGATGGAGCGTCACCCGCACGGCAGCCAGGCGTTCATCCCGCTCGCGGCGGTGTCGCGCTACGCGATCGTCGTCGCGCCGGCCGGCGAATTCCGGCCCGACGCGATGCGCGCGTTCCTGGCCGAAGGCTGGCAGGGCGTCAATTATGCGAAGGGCGTCTGGCACCATCCGCTGCTCGCGCTCGACGCGGTCAGCGATTTCGTGATCGTCGATCGCGGCGGCCCGCAGCCGAACTGCGACGAGATTCCGCTGGAGCGTCCGTGGGCGCTCGAATTCGAGCCTGCCTGCGCGGGCGTCGAAGGGCTTTCGTAAGCATCCCGGGCGCGCGGCACGCTCGCCCAAAAAAGCAGACGGCCCGGGCGGCGAGATGCCGGCCGGGCCGTGCTGCGTGCGCCGATGGCGCGAGTCAGTGCTTGCGGTGCGGGCAGTTCTCGGTCGTGCACGAGCCGTACATCGCGAGCGAATGCTCCTGGAGCCGGAAGCCGCGCTCCTTCGCGATCGCCTGCTGGCGGCTCTCGATCTCGGCGTCGAAGAATTCCTCGACGCGGCCGCAATCGAGGCACACGAGGTGGTCGTGGTGCGAACCTTCGTTCAGCTCGAACACCGCCTTGCCGGATTCGAAGTTGCTGCGCGTGAGCAGGCCGGCCTGCTCGAACTGCGTGAGCACGCGGTAGACGGTCGCGAGCCCGATGTCGAGCTGCTCGTTGAGCAGGTTGCGGTAGACGTCTTCGGCCGTCAGGTGGCGCACGGGGCTCTGCTGGAAGATCTCGAGAATCTTGAGGCGCGGTAGGGTGGCCTTTAGCCCGATATTCTTGAGATCCGTCGGATTGGTCATGGCTAGGCATCCCTAGAGTACAATGCAGGGCTTCAATGTTACCGGCTTTTCGCCGTTCCAGATATACGCGCGGCCTGCACGCGGGCCAGCACGGTGAAGGAAATGATCCCAGAATCGCTTTCGCACTTTCAGAGGAGTCGCATGCGGAGTGCCATCATCGCTGCCGCCGCCGTTGTCGCGCTGGCGGGTTGTTCGTCGTACGACAGCGTGACGCAGCGCATTGCGCAGAGCATCACGCCGTATCGGATCACCGTCGTGCAAGGCAACTTCGTGTCGCAGGAGAAGGCCGCACAGTTGCAGGTCGGGATGACGCGCGAGCAGGTCCGCGCGCTGCTCGGCACGCCGCTGCTGGCGGACATGTTCCACGCGGATCGCTGGGATTACCTTTTCTACTTCAAGCGCGGCTCGACGTCGATCGTCCAGCAGCGCGACCTCGTGGTCAATTTCTCGGGCGATCGCGTGGCGAGCTGGACCGGCGCTGACAACCTGCCGTCCGAGCTCGACCTGCTGGCCGACATCGACGGCGACCGCGGCGGCAAGAAGGCGAAGGCCGCGGCCGCGGCGAAGAAGGCGTCCGAAGCCGCCGCCGCGAGCGCCGCGGAGGCGGCCGCGAGCCCGGCCACGGTGCCGGCGTCCGGCGCGGCGGTCGACCAGGATGCGAACGCCCAGGCGGCGCGCGCGGCGAACCGCGCGACCAACCAGGTGTCGGGTCAGGGTTCGGGTTCGCGCCGGTTCACGCCGGCCGCGCAGGCCTCGGGCGGCGCGCCGGTGCCGGGCGGCCAGCCGCCGGGCGCCGCGCCGGCGATCCAGCCGCAGTTCCAGTTCCATCGTCCGCCGCAGCCGAACGTGTCGAACGAGGCGTCGCCGCCGGTCGGCCCGCAAGGCTCGGACAACCTGCAGAACCAGCCGCTCACCGCACCGGCCCAGTAAGCGGCCGGCGTGCGGAAACGGGGCGGCATGCGCCGCCCGCCTTTAGACCTGTCGTGTAGAAAGCCATGAAGATTGTGATTGCCGGCGCATCGGGCCGAATGGGCCGGATGCTGATCGAAGCCGTACTCAACGACGCCGACGCGCAGCTCGTCGGCGCGCTCGACCGCGCCGGTTCGCCGTTCCTCGGCCAGGACGCCGGTGCGTTCCTCGGCAAGGACACCGGCGTCAAGCTGACCGACGACCTCGACGCCGTGTTCGCGCAGGCCGACTACCTGATCGATTTCACGCGGCCGGAAGGCACGATGGCCCACATCGAGGCCGCGCTGCGCCACGACGTGAAGCTCGTGATCGGCACGACCGGCTTCACCGCCGAGCAGAAGGCCGAATTGCAGGCCGCTGCGGCCAAGCTCGGCATCGTGTTCGCGGCGAACATGAGCGTCGGCGTGAACGTCACGCTGAAGCTGCTCGAATTCGCGGCGAAGCATTTCTCGCACGGCTACGACATCGAGATCATCGAGGCGCATCATCGCCACAAGGTCGACGCGCCGTCGGGCACCGCGCTGATGATGGGCGAGGCCGTCGCCGGCGCGCTCGGCCGCTCGCTCGACGATTGCGCGGTATACGGCCGCCACGGCGTGACGGGCGAACGCGATCCGTCGTCGATCGGCTTTGCCGCGGTGCGCGGCGGCGATATCGTCGGCGACCACACCGTGCTGTTCGCCGGGATCGGCGAGCGCATCGAGATCACGCACAAGTCGTCGAGCCGCGTGTCGTACGCGCAGGGCGCGTTGCGCGCGGTCCGGTTCCTGTCGGCGCGCGGCGCCGGCCTGTTCGACATGCAGGACGTGCTCGGCCTGCGCTGACCCCGCGAGGAAACTCCGATGGCGATTCCCACCGGCGTTGTCCACTACCTCGAAAGCGGCGATGCGATCACGCACGCCGTCTCCTATGTGCTGCTGGCGATGTCCGTCGCCAGTTGGTGCTTCCTCCTCATGAAAGCCTGGCTGCTGGTCCGCGCGAAGCGGCAGGGGCCGCGCGCGCTTGCCGCGTTCTGGCGCGCGCCGTCGCTCGACGCGGGGATCGCCGCGCTCGCCGGCGCCGATCGCGAGCGCGTATTCGTGCCGCTCGCCGAAGCCGCGCGCGACGCGGCCGGCGACCACGACCCCACCGCGCTCGCCGCGCGCGTCGAGCACGGCGAGCGCGTGCTGCGCGCGTTGCGTCATGCGATGCTGCGCTCGCAGCGGCGCCTCGAATTCGGCCAGGTGCTGCTCGCGTCGATCGGCAGCACCGCGCCGTTCGTCGGGCTGCTCGGCACCGTGTGGGGCATCTATCACGCGCTCGGCAGCATCGCCGCGAGCGGGCAGGCGCAGATCGAGAACGTCGCGGGGCCGGTCGGCGAGGCGCTGATCATGACCGCGTTCGGGCTGGTCGTCGCGATTCCCGCGGTGCTCGCGTACAACATCCTCGGCCGGCTCGTCCGGCAGCTCGCCGAGGAACTCGACGGCTTCGCGCGCGATCTGCACGTATTCGTGTGCGCCCAGGGCGCCTGACGCGCCGGCTCCGGAGGAACGATCATGGCATTCGGCGGGCTCGAGCACCACAAGACGTCCGCGCCGATGGCGGAGATCAACATGACGCCGCTGATCGACGTGATGCTCGTGCTGCTCGTCATCTTCATCATCACCGCGCCGCTGATGACGCACGCGATCCGGCTCGACCTGCCGAAGGTCGCGGCGAGCGTCGCGCGCGACACGCCGCAGTCGGTCACGCTGTCGATCGACGATGCCGGCAAGCTGTACTGGGACGACACGCCCGTCGCACTCGACGCGCTGCCCGCGCGCTTCAAGGCGGCGGCCGCGGGCGCCGCGCCGCCCGAGCTGCGGCTGCGCGCGTCGCGCGCGACGCGCTACGACGTGATCGCGCAGGTGATGGGCGCCGCGCAGGCCGCGGGCCTCACGCGGATCGGCTTCGTGACCGACGTGCCGCCGGCCGGCGCCGCCGGCGCGAAGCCCTGATCCGTCGTCGTTGCGGGCCGCCGGCCCGCGAGACCGGCCGTGCGGGCCCGCACGGGCGGTATAATCGACGTTTTTCCCGGCCCGGAACCGGTCAGCCCGTTCCTGCGCCGGGCACGCACGATTTCGATCCAATCCTGCGCGCGCGCCGTCGCGCCGCCTAAAGCCTAGCCCGAACCACACCATGCACGAGAGATACGTACCCGCCGACGTCGAAGCCGCCGCCCAGGGCGACTGGCGCGCAGCCGATGCCTACAAGACGAAGGAAGACTCGCAGAAGCCGAAGTTCTACTGCGTGTCGATGCTGCCGTACCCGTCCGGCAAGCTGCACATGGGTCACGTGCGCAACTACACGATCAACGACGTGATGTACCGCTATCTGCGGATGAACGGCTACAACACGCTGATGCCGATGGGCTGGGATGCATTCGGGATGCCGGCCGAGAACGCCGCGATGGCCAACGGCGTGCCGCCCGCGAAGTGGACCTACGACAACATCGACTACATGAAGGGCCAGATGCAGTCGATGGGTCTCGCGATCGACTGGTCGCGCGAGATCGCGACGTGCAAGCCCGACTACTACAAGTGGAACCAGTGGCTGTTCCTGAAGATGCTCGAGAAGGGCATCGCGTACAAGAAGACGGGCACCGTAAACTGGGACCCGGTCGACCAGACCGTGCTCGCGAACGAGCAGGTGATCGACGGCCGCGGCTGGCGCTCGGGCGCGCTCGTCGAGAAGCGCGAGATCCCGATGTACTACCTGCGGATCACGCAGTACGCGGATGAGCTGCTGAACGACCTCGACGGCCTCGGCTGGCCCGAGCGCGTGAAGATCATGCAGCAGAACTGGATCGGCAAGAGCTTCGGCGTGAACTTCGGCTTCCCGTACGAACTCGACGGCGAGCAGAAGCTGCTGCGCGTGTTCACGACGCGCGCCGACACGATCATGGGCGTCACGTTCTGCGCGATCGCGGCCGAGCACCCGCTCGCCGCGCGCCTCGCGCAGGACAAGCCGGAGCTGCTCGCGTTCATCGACGAATGCAAGCGCGGCGGCGTCGCCGAGGCCGACGTCGCGACGATGGAGAAGAAGGGCGTCGCGACCGGCTTCTCGGTCAAGCACCCGCTGACCGGCGAACCGGTCGAGGTGTGGATCGGCAACTACGTGCTGATGAGCTATGGCGAAGGCGCGGTAATGGGCGTGCCGGGCCACGACGAGCGCGATTTCGCGTTCGCGAAGAAATACGGTCTGCCGATCAAGCAGGTGATCGCGAGCGAAGGGCAGACGTACTCGCTCGACGCATGGCAGGAGTGGTACGGCGACAAGGACACCGCGGTCTGCGTGAACAGCGGCAAGTACGACGGCCTGCGCTACACGGAAGCGGTCGACGCGGTCGCCGCCGACCTGAAGGCCGGCGGCTTCGGCGACAAGCAGGTCACGTGGCGCCTGCGCGACTGGGGCGTGTCGCGCCAGCGCTACTGGGGCACGCCGATCCCGATCATCCACTGCCCTTCGTGCGGCGACGTGCCGGTGCCGGAGCAGGATCTGCCGGTCGTGCTGCCGGAAGACCTCGTGCCGGACGGCTCGGGCAACCCGCTCGCGAAGTCCGAAGCGTTCCTGAACTGCACGTGCCCGAAGTGCGGCGCGGCCGCGAAGCGCGAAACCGACACGATGGACACCTTCGTCGATTCGTCGTGGTACTTCTCGCGCTACACGGCGCCGGACGCCGAGACGATGGTCGACGCGCGCACCGATTACTGGATGCCGATGGATCAGTACATCGGCGGCATCGAGCACGCGATCCTGCACCTGCTGTATTCGCGCTTCTGGACCAAGGTGATGCGCGACCTCGGCCTCGTGAAGTTCGGCGAGCCGGCGAAGAACCTGCTCACGCAGGGGATGGTGCTGAACGAGACGTACTACCGCGAAGACGCAGCGGGCAAGAAGACCTGGTACAACCCGCTCGACGTGACGGTCACGCACGACGACAAGGGCCGCCCGGTCGGCGCGACGCTGAATGCGGACGGCCAGCCGGTCGTGCTCGGCGGCATCGAAAAGATGTCGAAGTCGAAGAACAACGGCGTCGATCCGCAACTGCTGATCGACCAGTACGGCGCCGACACCGCGCGCCTGTTCACGATGTTCGCGGCGCCGCCCGAGCAGCAGCTCGAGTGGTCGGGCGCGGGCGTCGAGGGCGCGAGCCGCTTCCTGCGCCGCGTGTGGAGCTTCGGCTACGGCAACCGCGAAGCGCTCGCCGCGCGCGCGGGCTTCGACGCCGCCGCGCTCGGCGACGCCGACAAGGCGCTGCGCCGCGAGATCTACGGCGTGCTGAAGCAGGCCGATTTCGACTACCAGCGCCTGCAGTACAACACGGTCGTGTCGGCCGCGATGAAGATGCTGAACGCGATCGACGGCGCGAAGGGCGCGACGCCCGCCGTGCTGCGCGAGACGTACGGTGTGCTGCTGCGCGTGCTGTACCCGGTCGTGCCGCACGTCACGTTCGAGCTGTGGAAGGCGCTCGGCTACGCGGACGAATTCGGCCCGCTGCTCGATGCGCCGTGGCCGAAGGTCGACGAGGCCGCGCTCGAGCAGGCCGAGATCGAACTCGTGCTGCAGGTGAACGGCAAGGTGCGCGGTGCGCTGAAGGTCGCGAAGGACGCGAGCCGCGACGCGATCGAAGCGGCGGCGGTGGCCGACGAGGCATTCGCGAAATTCAGCGACGGCAAGCCGGCGAAGAAGATCGTCGTCGTGCCGGGCCGCCTCGTGAACATCGTCGTCTGACGGCCGCCGGCCGTCGGACGTACCCAGAAGGAGCGAAGGTGATCCGCAGATCGTTTTTGATGCTCGTCGGCAGCACGGTCGTGCTGTCGGCATGCGGCTTCCAGTTGCGCGGCCAGCAGGACTACGCGTTCAAGCACCTGTTCGTGGCCGGTGCGCCGGCGCCCGTCGAGGCGCGGCTCACGCGCCTCGTCCAGGCCGGCAGCGACACGAAGATCGTCAAGTCGGCGGACGATGCCGACGCCGTGCTGCGCATGTGGGAGTCGCGTGGCCAGAACACGCTGACGCTCAACAAGTACGGCTCCGCGCAGGAATACGCGCTGTTCTACACGCTGAACTACACGCTGACGAGCAAGGACGGCACCGTGCTGATCCCGCCGAGCGCGATCGCGCTGAACCGCGCGATGACGTACAGCGACCAGTACACGAACGCGAAGGCGCAGGAAGCCGACATCCTGTACGGCGACATGCAGAACGACGCGGTCGATCAGTTGATGCGGCGTCTCGCGATCGTCCACTCGCTGACGCCGGCGCCGGAGGACGTGGTGCCGGGCGTGGCGCCGCGCGCGCCGCTGCCGCCGCCGCCGCTCTGATCGCGGGCGCACGCAGCGATGCAATTGCGACTTGATGCGCTGGAGCCGCACCTCGCGAAGGGGTTGGCCGGGCTCTATACCGTCTACGGCGACGAGCCGCTGCTCGCGCAGGAGGCGTGCGACCGCATTCGTGCGGCCGCGCGCGCGGCCGGCTTCACCGAGCGTTCGGTGCATACGGTCGAGCGCGGCTTCGACTGGAGCGTGCTGCTCGGCGCGACGCAGGCGATGTCGCTGTTCGGCGAGCGCCAGCTGATCGAGCTGCGCATTCCGTCGGGCAAGCCCGGCAAGGAAGGCGCCGATGCGCTGAAGACGCTCGCGGCCACGCCCAATCCGGACGCGCTGATGCTCGTCACGTTGCCGCGCCTCGACGCGGCCACGCAGAAATCCGCGTGGTTTACCGCGCTGCAGAACGGCGGTGTCGCGCTGAAGATCGATCCGGTCGACCGTGCGCAGTTGCCGAACTGGATCGGCCAGCGACTCGCGATGCAGGGCCAGCGCGCCGCGCCGGGCGACGACGGGCGCCGCGCGCTGCAGTTCATCGCGGAGCGCGTCGAGGGCAACCTGCTCGCCGCGCACCAGGAAATCCAGAAACTCGGGCTGCTGTATCCGCAGGGCGCGCTGTCGTTCGAACAGGTGCACGACGCGGTGCTGAACGTCGCGCGTTACGACGTGTTCAAGCTGAACGAAGCGATGCTCGCCGGCGACGCCGCGCGGCTCGCGCGGATGATCGACGGGCTGAAGGGCGAGGGCGAGGCGATCGTGCTCGTGATGTGGGCCGTCGTCGAGGAATTGCGCACGCTGCTGCGGATCAAGCGCGGCACGACGGCCGGCAAGCCGCTCGCGACGCTGCTGCGCGAGAACCGCGTGTGGGGGCCGCGCGAGCGGTTGATCGCGCCCGCGCTGAACCGCGTGTCGGAAGCGGTGCTCGAAAAGGCGCTTGCGTTCGCCGCGAAGCTCGACCGGCAGGTCAAGGGACTCACGGCCGTCGCGCCGGGCCGCCGCACGCAGGACGAACCACCGCCCGACCCGTGGGACGGGCTGTTCCAGCTCGCGATGACGGTCGCGGGCGCCCGCGGCGAGCGACCGCCGACCGCGGGTCGCGTGCGACGCTAAGTCCCTTCCGGGCCTTCAGCGCGCGCTGCGCAACCCGCTTACAATGCTTCGATGGCAGGCAGCGGCCTGTCGGCCGCCGCCCTGCACGGATGGCTGTCCCGCGGACCGTCGCGCCCGGAGGGTCGTCCCCCGGATGGCCGGCCCCCGGATGGCCGGCCCCGGATGGCCTGCCCCTGCTTCCCCACGAATTCATGCCGCTCCGCGCGGCTCGCTTCTCGAGTCACACGATGGATATCGATCAGTACATGACCGACCTGGGCCGTCGCGCCCGGCACGCTTCCCGCGCGATGGCGCGCGCCAGCACGGCCGCGAAGAACGCGGCGCTCGACGCCGTGGCCCGCGCGATCGAACGCGACGCGCAGGCGCTGAAGGAGGCGAATGCGCGCGACGTCGCCCGCGCCCGCGAAAAGGGGCTCGATGCCGCGTTCGTCGACCGCCTGACGCTGTCGGACAAGGCGTTGAAGACGATGGTCGAAGGGCTGCGCCAGGTCGCGTCGCTCGCCGATCCGATCGGCGAGATCGGCAACCTCAAGTTCCGCCCGAGCGGGATCCAGGTCGGCCAGATGCGCGTGCCGCTCGGCGTGATCGGCATCATCTACGAGTCGCGCCCGAACGTGACGATCGACGCGGCCGCGCTGTGCCTGAAGTCGGGCAACGCGACGATCCTGCGCGGCGGCTCGGAAGCGCTCGAGTCGAACGCGGCGCTCGCGAAGCTGATCGGCGAAGGGCTCGAGGCGGCCGGGCTGCCGCAGGACGCGGTGCAGGTCGTCGCGACGGCCGATCGCGCGGCGGTCGGCAAGCTGATCACGATGACCGAATACGTCGACGTGATCGTGCCGCGCGGCGGCAAGAGCCTGATCGAACGGCTGATCAACGAGGCGCGCGTGCCGATGATCAAGCACCTCGACGGCATCTGCCACGTGTATGTCGACGACCGTGCCGATCTCGCGAAGGCGCTGACCGTCTGCGACAACGCGAAGACGCACCGCTACGGCACCTGCAACACGATGGAAACGCTGCTCGTGTCGAGCGGCATCGCGGCGACGCTGCTGCCGCCGCTCGGCAAGCTGTATCGCGACAAGCAGGTCGAACTGCGCGTCGACGCGGCCGCGCGCGCGGTGCTCGCCGATGCGGGCGTCGGCCCGCTCGTCGACGCGACGGAAGAAGACTGGCACACCGAGTATCTCGCGCCGGTGCTCGCGATCAAGGTCGTCGACGGGCTCGACGCCGCGATCGAGCACATCAACCACTACGGCTCGCATCACACCGATGCGATCGTCACCGAGGATCACGACCGCGCGATGCGGTTCCTGCGCGAAGTCGATTCGGCGAGCGTGATGGTCAACGCGTCGACGCGCTTCGCGGACGGTTTCGAATTCGGCCTCGGCGCGGAAATCGGCATCTCGAACGACAAGCTGCACGCACGCGGCCCCGTCGGCCTGGAAGGGCTGACGTCGCTGAAATACGTGGTGCTCGGGCACGGCGAAGGCCGTCAGTAAGTCAACAACGAGGCGCATCACCAATGGCAATGCTCTGGGTCAAGACGTTCCATATCGTTCTGATCGCCGCGTGGTTCGCGGGGCTCTTCTATCTGCCGCGCATCTACGTGAACCTGGCCATGGAGACCGATCCGGCCGCGGTGCGGCGCCTGCTCTTGATGGCGCGCAAGCTGTTCCGCTTCATGACGATGATCGCGGTGCCGGCGCTGGCCTGCGGGCTGTGGCTCTGGCTCGCGATCGGCATCGGGCAGGGGCAGGGCTGGATCCATGCGAAGGTGACGGTGGTGCTGCTGCTCGTGATCTACCACGCGTATTGCGGGCACCTGCTGCGGGTGTTCGAGCGCGGCGAGAACCGCCGCACCGACAAGTGGTATCGCGTGTTCAACGAACTGCCGGTGCTCGGCATGCTCGCCGCGGTCGCGCTGGTGGTGATCAAGCCGTTCTGAGCGGCGCGGCCGGCGGTGACGTCGCCGCCGAATCATGCGCAACGGCGCCCCTCGGGGCGCCGTTGTTCGTTGACGGGCGGTTCCGTGCGTCGCCGGCTCAATCCTTCGCGTCGTCGATCCGGCGCCGCGTGATCGCTTCCTTCGCGCGGCCGACGCGCTCCATCAGCGCCGGCCCGCGCGACAGCGCGACCCCGACCGCGAGAATGTCGCCGATCGCGAGATGCGACATCCGCGACGTCATCGGCGAGAACACGTCCGTTTCCTCGGCGACGTTCGACGCGAGGCTGACCGTTGCGAGTTTCGCGAGCGGCGAGTGGCTCTGCGTGATCGCGACGACTTTCGCGCCGCACGCGAGCGCGGAGCGCGCGGCGTCGACGATGTCGCGCGTGCGGCCGGTATTCGAGATCGCGACGACGACGTCGTGCGGCCCGAGCAACGCCGACGACATCGAGAACGTGTGCGGATCCGAATACGCGACGCTCGGCACGCCGAGCCGGAAAAACTTGTGCTGGATGTCCTGCGCGGCAATGCCCGAGCCGCCGGCGCCGTAGAACTCGATGCGCGACGCGTTCGACAGCAGCGCGATCGCGTCGGCGACGCTGCCGGCCGACAGGCTGTTGCGCACTTCGATCAGCGCGCCGATCGTGCGGTCGAACACCTTGCCGATGATGCCGGGCGCCGGTTCGTCGGGCTCGACGTCGCGGTACACCGACGACACGCCCGGCGCCACGCTCTGCGCGAGCCGGATCTTGAATTCGCGAAAGCCGCTGCAGCCGAGCGCTTGGCAGAAGCGCGCGATCGTCGGCTGGCTGACGCCCGCACGAGTCGACAGCTCGGTCATCGCGAGGTCGAGCACCTCGCGCGGCGCGGCGAGAATGTAGTCGGCGAGCTTGCGCTCGGACGGGCGCAACTCGGCGCGGATCGCTTCAATGCGGGGCAGCATGGGACGGCATCGGGAAATCGGGTTCGGATGAGCGAGTGTATCGCAATCGAATTGTAGAAAATCTACATGAAAATACTAGCCCTGCCACGACGATTTCGGTGCGGGATCGGTAAGCGGGATTAGGGTTTTCACTGATTAAACCCTTGCTGGTGGCGGGAATAACGGTTGCGTGCGAATCGATCGGCATTGCGTGCTTGTAGTTTTTCTACTAGACTGCCTTCGTTCGATCGACGAAGCTCGACCGTCCCCACGATTCCAACCGCCGGTGTCGGCCGGCATACAGGAGCGCCCAGCATGACGTCGCTGCACCCCACTCTGGCGAAGGTCACCGAACGCGTGATCGCCCGCAGCCAATCGACCCGTTCCGCCTATCTGCAGCGCATCGACGGCGCGCAAGGCAAGTTCCCGGCGCGCGGCGCGCTGTCGTGCGCGAACCTCGCGCATGGCTTCGCGGGCCTCGAGGGCAACGACAAGTTCGCGATCAAGGCGATCCGCGAGCCGAACATCGGCATCGTGTCCTCGTACAACGAGATGCTGTCCGCGCATGCGCCGTACAAGGATTTCCCCGAGATCATCAAGGCGGCCGCGCGCGAAAACGGCGGGGTCGCGCAGTTCGCCGGCGGCGTGCCGGCGATGTGCGACGGCGTCACGCAGGGCAACCCGGGGATGGAGCTGTCGCTGTTCTCGCGCGAGGCGATCGCGATGGGCACGGCGATCGCGCTCACGCACAACATGTTCGATGCGGCGCTCTGCCTCGGCATCTGCGACAAGATCGTGCCGGGCCTGCTGATCGGCGCGCTGCAGTTCGGCCATCTGCCGACGATCTTCGTGCCGGCCGGCCCGATGACGAGCGGCCTGTCGAACGACGACAAGGCGAAGATCCGCCAGCAGTTCGCGACCGGCCAGGTCGGCCGCGACGCGCTGCTCGAAGCCGAATCGGCCGCGTATCACGGCCACGGCACCTGCACGTTCTACGGCACCGCGAACAGCAACCAGATGCTGATGGAGCTGATGGGGCTGCACCTGCCGGGCTCGGCCTTCGTTCACCCGCATACGCCGCTGCGCACCGCGCTGACGGCCGAGGCCGCGCGCCGCGTGCTCGACCTGACCGTCGAGCGCGGCCACTACACGCCGATCGGCCACGTGATCGACGAAAAGGCGATCGTCAACGGAATCGTCGCGCTGCTCGCGACGGGCGGCTCGACCAACCACACGCTGCACCTCGTCGCGATCGCGCGCGCGGCCGGCATCCTGATCGACTGGAACGACTTCGACGAGCTGTCGGCCGTCGTGCCGCTGCTCGCGAAGATCTACCCGAACGGCAAGGCCGACGTGAACCACTTCCATGCGGCGGGCGGCGTCGCGTTCCTGGTACGCAACCTGCTCGAAGGCGGGCTGCTGCACGAAGACGTGACGACGGTCGCGGGCAAGGGCCTGTCGCACTACACGAAGGAGCCGAAGCTGATCGACGGCAAGCTCACGTGGGTCGACGGCGCGGCCGAGAGCCACGACACGAAGGTGCTGCGCGGCATTCGCGACCCGTTCCAGCCGGACGGCGGCCTGCGCCTGATGCAGGGCCGGCTCGGCCGCGGCGTGATCAAGATCTCGGCGGTCGCGCCGGAGCACCGCAAGGTGACGGCGCCCGCGATCGTGTTCGACTCGCAGGAGGCCGTGCAGGAAGCGTTCGATCGCGGCGAACTGAAGCGCGATTTCGTCGCGGTGGTGCGCTTCCAGGGCGCGCGCGCGAACGGGATGCCCGAGCTGCACCGTTTGACGCCGCTGCTCGGCGTGCTGCAGGATCAGGGCTTCCATGTCGCACTGGTGACCGACGGCCGCATGTCGGGCGCGTCGGGCAAGGTGCCGGCGGTGATCCACGTGTCGCCGGAAGCGCTGCTGGCCGGCCCGATCGGCAAGGTGAAGACGGGCGATACGCTCGTGATCGACGCGGAAGCCGGCGTGCTCGACATCGAGGTCGACGAAGCGGAATGGCAAGCGCGCCCGGTCGCGCAGCCGCAGCACCAGGCCGAGAACGAGGTCGGGTTCGGGCGCGAACTGTTCGGCGTGTTCCGCGCGGCGGCCGCGCCGGCCGAGCAGGGCGCATCGGTTTTCGGGGCGCTGGTCGGCGAAACGGCCGTCAGCGTCGCCGCATGAATTTCAAGGAGCCAATTCAATGAAGACGATTGCTGAAATCGTGAAGCTGGGCCCGGTCATTCCGGTGCTCGCATTCGACTCGGTCGAGCAGGGCGAACACGTGTCGCGGGCATTGCACGCGGGCGGCGTGAAGGTGCTCGAGATCACGCTGCGCACGCCGGCGGGCCTTGAGGCGATCCAGCGCGCGAGCCAGCTCGCGGACGACATCGTCGTCGGCGTCGGCACGATCACGAAACCCGAGCATTGCGCGCAGGCCAAGCGCGCGGGCGCGACATTCGGCGTGTCGCCGGGCCTGACGAAGGAACTGCATCTCGCGTCGCTCGACGCCGGTCTGCCGCTGCTGCCGGGCGTGATGACGCCGAGCGACATCATCCAGGCGCTCGAACTCGGCTACGAGATCGTGAAGTTCTTCCCCGCGCAGCAGGCGGGCGGCGTGCCGATGCTGCAGGCGTTCCACGGTCCGTTCCCGGCGCTGAAGTTCTGCCCGACCGGCGGCATCACGGTCGACACCGCGCCGAACTTCCTGAAATTGCCGAACGTCGTGTGCGTCGGCGGCTCGTGGCTCACGCCGAAGGCCGCACTCGCCGCGCAGGACTGGGCGGAAGTCACGCGTCTCGCGCAAGCGGCGAGCCAGCTTCCCCGCTAAGACTTGTACCGGATGACCGTTCAACCCTCGGAGACGAGCGCTTAGTGCTTGTTTTACCGAGGGTTTTTGCTGATGGAACCGGTTCTATCCGCGGATCGCAAAGATAAGTAAAATTCAGCGTCCTGACGGGGGGGTACCCCCGTGTTTCGGAGACCTGCATAGCCGGGCATACTCGCAACGACTCGCCCGGTTCGAACAATTCTAGGAGGAGTGCCACATGGGGGCCGTCCAAGGCAGCATGCTGCTCGTATTCACGCTGATCGCGATTGCCGCGCTGATCCTGATGATCGCGCGCTACAAGATCTACCCGTTCCTGGTGCTGATCATCGTTTCGCTCGGCCTCGGCCTCGTCGTCGGCATGCCGATGGACAAGATCGTCAAGTCGTTCGAAACGGGCACCGGCGGCACGCTCGGTCACATTGCGATCGTCGTCGGCCTCGGCACGATGCTCGGCAAGATGATGGCCGAATCGGGCGGCGCCGAACGGATCGCGACCACGCTGATCGACTGGTTCGGTGAAAAGAACATCCACTGGGCGATGATGTTCGTCGCGATCATCGTCGGCCTGCCGGTGTTCTTCGAAGTCGGCTTCGTGCTGCTGATCCCGATCGCGTTCAACGTCGCGAAGCGCACCGGCAAGTCGCTGCTCGTCGTCGGCCTGCCGATGGTGGCCGGCCTGTCGGTCGTGCACGGGCTGATCCCGCCGCACCCGGCCGCGCTGCTGGCCGTCCAGCAATACGGCGCCGATATCGGCAAGACGATCGCATTCGGCCTGGTCGTCGGCGTGCCGACCGCGATCATCGCGGGTCCGCTGTTCGCGCTGACGATCTCGAAGTTCGTGAAGTTGCCGGACAACAACCCGCTCGCATCGCAATTCGTCGATTCGAACGCGGATGGCCGCAAGCGCGAACTGCCGAGCTTCGGCATCACGCTGTTCACGATCCTGTTGCCCGTCGTGCTGATGCTCGTCGGCAGCTGGGCCGACCTGGTGTTCGCGCCGAAGTCGCTGCCGAACAACCTGCTGCGCTTTGCCGGCAACTCGGACGTCGCGCTGCTGATCGCCGTGCTCGTGAGCTTCTTCACGTTCGGCAAGCTGCAGGGCTTCAACCGCGATCAGATCCAGAAGTTCTGCGGCGAGTGCCTGGCGCCGATCGCCGGCATCACGCTGATCGTCGGCGCGGGCGGCGGCTTCGGCGGCGTCCTGCGCGACAGCGGGATCTCGCAGCAGATCGTCGAGACCGCGAAGCACGCGCACCTGTCGCCGCTGTTGCTCGGCTGGTTCGTCGCGGCGCTGATGCGTCTCGCGACGGGTTCGGCGACGGTCGCGATGACGACGGCCTGCGGCATCGTCGCGCCGATCGCGGCGGCGGCCGGCACGACGGTCAGCCCGGAGCTGCTGGTGCTCGCGACCGGCTCGGGCTCGCTGATCTTCTCGCACGTGAACGACGGCGGTTTCTGGCTGATCAAGGAATACTTCGGGATGACGGTCGGTCAGACGTTCAAGACCTGGTCGCTGCTTGAAACCATCATCTCGGTGCTCGGTCTCAGCTTCACGTTGCTGCTGAGCATGGTTCTGTAACAAGGGGTAGTCAATGATTCTGATCGCAATGGGCGTGTCGGGCGCGGGCAAGTCGCTGATCGGCGAAATGCTGGCGGAACGCCTGTCGTGCAGCTATACCGATGGCGACGCGTTTCACAGCGCGGCGAACAAGGAAAAGATGCACCACGGTATTCCGCTGACCGATGAAGACCGCTGGCCGTGGCTGCGCACGATTCGCGCGGCCATCGAGGACAAGCAGCGCGCCGGCGAGACGGCCGTGTTCACGTGCTCGTCGCTGAAGCGCTCGTACCGCGACGTGCTGCGCGGCGCCGATACCGACGTGCGGTTCGTGTATCTGAAGGGCTCGTTCGAGGTGTTGCAGGAGCGCCTGAAGAGCCGCACCGGCCATTTCTTCGATCCGTCGCTGCTGAAAAGCCAGCTCGATACGCTCGAGGAGCCGGGCCCGGACGAAGCGATCGAGGTCAGCATCGAGCTGACGCCCGAGCAGATCGTCGATCAGGTCATGCTGAAGATCGGTCTGCCGCACCCGCACTGAGCGTGGTTCGCGGCCGTCGTCATGAAAAAGGCGCCTTCGGGCGCCTTTTTCGTTGGCGGCGCGTACGCCGGTCAGGCGGTGCGCGCGCGTTGCGCGATGCCGTCGAGCAGCACGTCGAGCATCGTGTCGTGCACGACGGCCGGATCGAGCTGCGCATAGAGCGGGGCGGCCGATTTGACGAGCGGATGCCCGGCGTCGGGCAGCGCCTGCATTTCCGCGAGCTCGACGTCGTTCGCGGGCCGTGTGAGCCCGCCCGCTTCGGCGGCGGCGAGGCCGATCACGCTCGCGTACCAGCCGACGCATACCGACGGCAGCGCCGCGCGCGGGATACCGGCGTCGGTCAGCGCGCGATGCACGGCCTCGATGTGCGCGAGATCGGCCGGCCCCGTGCTCATGTGCCGCTGCAGCAGCGCGAACGCGGCCGGGTAGCGCAGCGCGAGCGCGCGGTACTGGCGCGCGAGGTCGCGCAGCCGTTCGCGCCACGGCTGCGACGGATCGACCGGCACGAGCGAGCGCGACAGCGCATTCGCGATCGCGCGGCTCAGGCCCTCCTTCGACTTGAAGTGATACAGCACGCTCATCGGATCGCAGCCGACCGATTGCGCGAGCTTGCGCACGCTGAACGCGGCTTCGCCCACGTCTTCGAGCAGTGCGAGCGCGGCCGCGACGATCGCGTCCTTGTCGAGGCCGCGCGGGCCTTGGGCGGGTTTGTCTTTCATCGAGACGGGCTGGCCGGCCGGCATCGCGCCGGCTGTAAACTTGACGAAAGCTTATTCTACACTGTAGAATTATTTCTGCGGTGTAGAAATTGGGTGTCCCGGCACCTTTCAATACGTGCGTTCGCACAGTCCGGGATCCAGGCGGCACGAGCGTGTCCGCCGTCAACACGGGCCCTCGCGCCTCTTTTCTCGTTGACACCCAAGTGGAACCGGCTGCCCCACCCGCGAAGCCAGAAGGCTCTTCGACAGGCGGCCCAAGACCATGCAAGTGCAATCATGACGTCCGATAACAAACCCCTGATCCAGGGCGAAGCGCGTTTCGAGCAAACGCAACTGACCATCGAAAAAGACAACTGGAACTGGTGCGATCCGGCCCGCTACGACGGCGAGCGTCCGGCCAACTGGTACGAAGCGTCGCTGTCGCGCCATGAAAACAGCGCGCCGCTCGCGCACGACGCCGTGTGCGACGTGCTCGTGATCGGCGCGGGCCTGCTCGGCGCATCGGCCGCGCTGCACCTCGCGCAAGCGGGCGTCGACACGATCCTCGTCGACAAGCATCACGTCGGCTCGGCCGCGTCGGGCCGCAACGGCGGCCAACTGACGCCCGGCCTCGCGCGCTGGGAAGCCGCCGACATGATCGATCACCTGTCGCACGACGATGCGAAGCGGCTGTGGCGCTTCGCATCCGCCGAGTCGATGGACCTGATCGACGAGATCGGCGCGCGTTACGCGCTCGATCTCGACCGCAAGCGCGGCCACGTCACGGCGGCGGTTCACCCCGGCCACATGAGCGCGCTGCTCGACGGCGCGGATGCGCGCCGCCATCTCGGCGATGCGGGCGTGACGCTCGTCGGCCGCCATCAACTGCACGACGAATACGTGCGCGCCGGGCTGTACCACGGCGCGGCGATCGATGCGATCGGCGGCCAGATTCACCCGCTCGCGCTGGTGCGCGGCATGGTGCACGGCTTCCGGCTGAACGGCGGCGCGCTGTTCGAAGGCACCGAGGTGCGCGAACTCGACGAGACGCCCGCGGGCATCGTCGCCACGACGCCGGGCGGCACGATCACCGCGCGCCGCGGCGTCGTGCTCGCGCTGCACAACACGACGTTCCGGCTGCTCGACGACGGCGCGGCGACCACGGTGCCGTTCTTCACGTACGTGAGCGTGACGGCGCCGCTCGACGTCGACGTCGCGACGCTGATGCCGGCCGGCATGCCGGTGTACGACACGCAGTTCCAGATCGACTACTACCGGCCGGTGCGCGGCAACCGCCTGCTGTTCGGCGGGCAGGGCACCGGCAGTTGCTGGGCGCAGCCCGACGTCAACGCGTATCTGCTGACGCGGCTGAACACGGTGTTTCCGCAGGCCGACGGCCGCTTCGCGCTCGACTTCTGCTGGAGCGGCGTCAGCGATTTCACGCTGAACGGCGCCACCGACAGCCGCAAGACCGACGGCCGCGTGCCGATGTACATGGTGCAGGGCTGGAGCGGGCACGGCGTCGCGCAGACGGTGCGGATCGGCAAGGCGATCTGCGACGATTTCGTCGGCCGCAACGACGATTTCTCGATGCTCACGGGCATCGACCACCGCACGATTCCGCTCGGCCGGCAGTTGTCGCCGATCGCGATTCCCGCCGCGAAGGCCGCGATGAGCGTGATGAGCGCACTCAACCCGGGCCGGATGATTTCGTTCTGATCTGCGTCCCGCGCGCGAGCGCCCATGAAAAAAACCGATGCGATCGCTCGCATCGGTTTTTTTTGTCGGGCGACGGCAGTGCTTACGCGATCCGCTTCGCGAGTTCGACGGCCTTGCCGATGTACGACGCCGGCGTCATCGCGAGCAGGCGATCCTTCGCGTCCTGCGGGATCGCGAGCGTGCCGACGAATTCCTGCAGCGCTTCGCGCGTGATGCCCTTGCCGCGCGTCAGTTCCTTCAACTGCTCGTACGGGTTCTCGATGCCGTAGCGGCGCATCACCGTCTGCACCGGCTCGGCGAGCACTTCCCAGCAGTTGTCGAGATCTTCGTTCAGGCGCTGCGGGTTCACCTCGAGCTTGTCGAGGCCGCGGATCAGCGAATCGTACGCGAGCAGCGAATAGCCGAGCGCGACGCCCATGTTGCGCAGCACCGTCGAGTCGGTCAGGTCGCGCTGCCAGCGCGACACCGGCAGCTTGTCGGCGAGGTGGCGCAGCGTCGCGTTCGCGAGGCCGAGGTTGCCTTCCGAGTTCTCGAAGTCGATCGGGTTGACCTTGTGCGGCATCGTCGACGAGCCGATCTCGCCGGCCTTCGTCTTCTGCTTGAAGTAGCCGACCGAGATGTAGCCCCACACGTCGCGATCGAGGTCGAGCAGGATCGTGTTCGCGCGCGCGACCGCGTCGAACAGTTCGGCCATGTAGTCGTGCGGCTCGATCTGGATCGTGTACGGGTTGAACGTGAGCTTCAGGCGGTTTTCGATCACGTCGCGCGAGAACGCTTCCCAGTCGAATTCCGGATACGCGGACAGGTGCGCGTTGAAGTTGCCGACCGCGCCGTTCATCTTGCCGAGGATCTCGACCTTCTCGATGCGCGCGATCGCGCGGGCGAGGCGCGCGGCGACGTTCGCGAGTTCCTTGCCGAGCGTCGTCGGGCTGGCCGGCTGGCCGTGCGTGCGCGACAGCATCGGCTGTTCGGCGTGCGCGTGCGCGAGTGCGACGAGGCGCTGATGGACCGTGCGCAGCGCCGGCAGGATCACGTGCTCGCGTGCGCCGGCGAGCATCATCCCGTGCGACGTGTTGTTGATGTCCTCGGACGTGCACGCGAAGTGGATGAATTCGCTCGCCTTCTCGAGTTCGGCCTGGCCCTTCACCGATTCCTTCAGCCAGTATTCGACGGCCTTCACGTCGTGGTTCGTCACGCGCTCGATTTCCTTGATGCGCGCGGCGTCGTGCGCGGTGAAGCGCTCGGCGAGCTGCAGCAGGAACTGCTCGGACGCTTCCGAGAAGCGCGGGACTTCCGCGAAGCCGGCGCGCGACAGCGCGATCAGCCAGTGCACCTCGACGGTGACGCGGTGGCGCATGAAGGCGGCTTCGGAGAGCCAGTCGCGCAGCGCTTCGGTCTTGCTGGCGTAGCGGCCGTCGATGGGCGAGAGCGCGGTGAGGGCGAAAAGCGTATCGGGACGAGTGTCGGACATGATCGGGCGGGGCCTTGGGGCCGGGTCGAGCGAGGGGAGGGAATCCGGCATTTTACCATCGGCGCGGGACGATCCCGGCCGAACCGGTCCGGGCGCGGGCGCCACGGGCCGGCAAGGCTCGGGCAGCGCGCGAACGGCCTGCCGGCCGGCGCCCGCGCCGGCTCGTCGGGCCGCCAGGCAAGCCGCCGGCCGGGCCTGCCCGCCGGTAGAATGCAGGCTTCTTCCCGACCGCCGCCCGCCGCGCCCGCCTGCATGGAACTGAAATGGCTCGAAGACTTCGTCTCGCTCGCGGAAACGCGCAGCTTTAGCCGGTCCGCCGAGCTGCGGCACGTGTCGCAACCGGCGTTCTCGCGGCGCATCCAGGCGCTCGAGGCATGGCTCGCGACCGAGCTGATCGATCGTTCGGTCTATCCGACCCGGCTCACGCAGGCCGGACAGATCTTCTACGAGCAGGCGCTGACGATGCTGTCGCAGGCGCACGAGGCCAGGACGCTGTTGCGCGGCCACGTCGGCGCGCCGGTGCCGACGATCGAATTCGCGGTGCCGCACACGCTGTCGCTCACGTATTTCCCGCGCTGGCTCGAGCGGATCGAGGCGAAGATGGGGCAGGTCCACACGCGGCTGCGCGCGCTGAACGTGCACGACGCGGTGCTGTCGCTCGTCGAGGGCGGCTGCGACCTCGTGATGGGCTATCACCACCCGAGCCACCCGGTCGCGCTCGACCCGGCTCGCTACGACATGCTGATTCTCGGCAGCGAGCCGATCAGCCCGTTCTCCGCGCCCGGCCGCGCGGGCCGGCCGCGCCATACGCTGCCGGGCGCGGCCGACGCGCGCGTGCCGTATCTGTCGTATACGCCGAACGCGTATCTCGGCCGGATGACCGAAGTCATCATCGCGAACGCGCCGACGCGGCTGTTCCTCGATCGCGTGTACGAAACCGACATGGCCGAAGGGCTGAAGGCGATGGCGCTCGCGGGCCACGGCGTCGCGTTCCTGCCGCACAGCGCGGTCGACGATGCGGTCGCGGGCGGCCGGCTGATCCGGCTCGACCGGTCGGCGCGCGGCGCCGGCGCGCATCCGTTCACGTTGACGATGGAGATCCGGCTGTACTGCGACAAGCTCGCGCTGCAGGGCGACGATCCGCGGCAGAAGCTCGTGCGTGCGCTGTGGGACGTCGTGCGCGACGAACTGCGCGAGACCGCCGCCGGCACCGCCGGCTAAGCGCCGACGGCTGATCCGGCCGAGCGATCCGGCCGGCTGACGGCGGCCTTGCGGCGCCTGTCGGACGGCGGTCCGCCGGCCGGCTCGCGCGTCGGCAACGCGGTTTTTCACGAACGCGATGCCCGGCCGATCGCGGCCGTTCTTGCGCAAATCGACCGCGATTTTGCGAAAAATCGCGATCATGCAAGAAACGCATAATCGAATAAACAAACGGCATTGGATAAAAAAAACGGGTTTTTCGACAATGTGCGCAATCCGTTGAACGTTGGAGCTTCCATGTCTTCGCAACAGCAGTCCATCCCGTCCTACCTGCACGCCGACGATCTCGGCCCGTGGGGCAACTACCTTCAGCAGGTCGATCGCGTCGCGCCGTACCTCGGTTCGCTGTCGCGCTGGCTCGAAACGCTGAAGCGTCCGAAGCGCATCCTGGTCGTCGACGTGCCCATCGAGCTCGACAACGGTACCGTCGCGCACTTCGAGGGCTATCGCGTGCAGCACAACGTGTCGCGCGGCCCGGGCAAGGGCGGCGTGCGCTACCACCAGGACGTGACGCTGTCGGAAGTGATGGCGCTGTCGGCATGGATGTCGGTGAAGAACGCGGCCGTGAACGTGCCGTACGGCGGCGCGAAGGGCGGCATCCGCGTCGACCCGCGCAAGCTGTCGCGCGGCGAGCTCGAGCGCGTGACGCGTCGCTACACCAGCGAAATCGGCATCATCATCGGCCCGAACACCGACATTCCGGCGCCGGACGTCAACACCAACGAACAGGTGATGGCGTGGATGATGGACACCTTCTCGATGAACCAGGGCCAGACGTCGACCGGCGTCGTGACCGGCAAGCCGATCGCGCTCGGCGGTTCGCTCGGCCGCAAGGAAGCGACGGGCCGCGGCGTGTTCGTCGTCGGCTGCGAAGCGGCGAAGAAGAAGGGCCTCGAGATCGAAGGCGCGCGCATCGCGGTGCAGGGCTTCGGCAACGTCGGCGGCATCGCGGCGAAGCTGTTCCAGGAAGCGGGCGCGAAGGTGATCGCGGTGCAGGATCACACGGGCACGATCTACCAGCCGGCCGGCCTCGATTCGAACAAGCTGCTCGACCACGTCGCCCGCACGGGCGGTGTCGCGGGCTTCGAAGGCGCGGAACCGATGCCGAACGACGAGTTCTGGACGGTCGAGACCGACATCCTGATCCCGGCGGCCCTGGAAAACCAGATCACCGAGAAGAACGCATCGAAGATCCGCACGAAGATCGTCGTCGAAGGCGCGAACGGCCCGACGACGACGGCGGCCGACGACATCCTGAGCGCGAACGGCGTGCTGGTGATCCCCGACGTGATCGCGAACGCAGGCGGCGTGACCGTGTCGTACTTCGAGTGGGTGCAGGATTTCTCGAGCTTCTTCTGGACGGAAGACGAGATCAACCACCGTCTCGAGCGCGTGATGCGCGAAGCGTTCGCCGGCGTGTGGGCGGTCGCGGAAGAGCACAAGGTGACGGTGCGTACGGCGGCGTTCATCGTCGCGTGCAAGCGCATCCTGATGGCGCGCGAAATGCGCGGCCTGTACCCCTGATCGGTTCGACTACGATCGACGCATGACGCAATCCTCGCGATTGCGTGCATGAACCCTCGCGGGCGGTGCCGAATCCGGCGCCGCCCGCGTGCGCATTCAGGCGCCGCAAGCGCGCCGGAAGCCGGGAGGACGGCTTCGCACGGGGCGATTCGTAGTGCGGTAAACAACCAGTACTTTCAAAAATATTACTTTGATACACTGGCGCGGGTTTTAGCCAAGGAGATGACCAAAATGAAATACCACAAGGCAGTCCTGATGGTGGCGGCGCTTTGCGCGTTCGCAAGCGGCGCGCATGCTCAGGAGACGGGCACGCTGAAGAAGATCAAGGACACGGGCGTGATCGCGCTGGGCCACCGCGAATCGTCGATTCCGTTCTCTTACTATGACCAGAGCCAGCAGGTGGTCGGCTATTCGCGCGACTTCCAGATGAAGGTCGTGGATGCGGTGAAGAAGAAGCTGAACCTGCCGAACCTGCAGGTGAAGAACATCCCCGTCACGTCGCAGAACCGTATTCCGCTGGTGCAGAACGGCACGGTCGACATCGAGTGCGGCTCGACGACCAACAACGCCGAGCGTCAGCAGCAGGCTGCATTCTCGAACACGATCTTCGTGATCGGCACGCGCCTGATGACGAAGAAGGATTCCGGCGTCAAGGATTTCGCCGACCTGAAGGGCAAGACGGTCGTGACGACTGCCGGCACGACGTCGGAACGCCTGCTGCGCAAGATGAACAACGACAAGCAGCTCGGCATGAACATCATCAGCGCGAAGGATCACGGCGATTCGTTCAACACGCTGGAATCGGGCCGCGCGGTCGCGTTCATGATGGATGACGCGCTGCTCGCGGGCGAGCGCGCGAAGGCGAAGCAGCCGGGCGAATGGGTGATCGTCGGCACGCCGCAATCGGAAGAGGCTTACGGCTGCATGATGCGCAAGGGCGATGCCGACTTCAAGAAGGTCGTCGACGACGCGATCGCGCAAGTCGAGAAGTCGGGCGAAGCCGCGAAGATCTACGCGAAGTGGTTCGAGAACCCGATCCCGCCGAAGAACCTGAACCTGAACTTCCCGCTGTCCGAGTCGATGAAGAAGCTGTACGCGAACCCGAACGACAAGGCGCTCGACTGATCACACTGCCGTTGATGCAGAAATGACGCTCATGAGACGGAAGAGGCCACGCTTCTTCCGTTTCTTTTTGCTGGAGTCTTGCCCATGTCTTACCACTGGAACTGGGGCATCTTCCTGAGCCCCGTGTCGACCGGCGAGCCGACGACTTATTTCGGATGGCTGATGTCCGGCTTCTGGGTGACGATCGAAGTGTCGCTCGTCGCCTGGGTCATCGCGCTGATCGTCGGATCGCTGTTCGGCGTGCTGCGCACCGTGCCGAACAAATGGCTGTCGGCGATCGGCACCGTGTACGTGTCGATCTTCCGGAACATTCCGCTGATCGTGCAGTTCTTCATCTGGTATCTCGTGATACCCGAGCTGCTGCCTGCGTCGATCGGCACCTGGATCAAGCAGTTGCCGCCCGGCACGCAGTTCTTTACCGCGTCGATCGTCTGTCTCGGCCTGTTCACGGGCGCGCGCGTGTGCGAACAGGTGCGCTCGGGGATCAACGCGCTGCCGAAGGGCCAGCGCGCGGCCGGCCTCGCGATGGGCTTCACGCAATGGCAGACGTATCGCTACGTGCTGCTGCCGGTTGCCTACCGGATCATCGTGCCGCCGCTCACGTCGGAATTCCTGAACATCTTCAAGAACTCCGCCGTCGCGTCGACGATCGGCCTGCTCGATCTGTCCGCGCAGGCGCGCCAGCTCGTCGACTACACCGCGCAGACCTACGAGTCGTTCATCGCGGTCACGCTCGCTTACGTGCTGATCAACCTCGTCGTGATGGCGTTCATGCGCTGGATCGAAGGCCGTACGCGGCTGCCCGGCTATATCGGAGGCAAGTGATGCATCAGTTCGACTGGAGTAGTATTCCCGGCGCGCTGCCGACGCTGTGGTCGGGGGCGGTCGTCACGTTCAAGATCACGCTGATCGCGATCGTGGTCGGGATCGTCTGGGGCACGCTGCTGGCGCTGCTGCGGCTGTCCGGCGTGAAGCCGCTCGCGTGGTTCGCGAAGGCGTACGTGACGGTGTTCCGCTCGATCCCGCTCGTGATGGTGCTGCTGTGGTTCTTCCTGATCGTGCCGCAACTGCTGCAGGGCGTGCTCGGGCTGTCGCCGACGATCGACATCCGCCTCGCGTCGGCCATGGTCGCGTTCTCGTTGTTCGAAGCCGCGTATTATTCGGAGATCATCCGCGCCGGCATCCAGGCGGTGCCGCGCGGGCAGGTGAATGCCGCGTTCGCGCTCGGCATGAACTACGCGCAGGCGATGCGCCTCGTGATCCTGCCGCAGGCGTTCCGCGCGATGGTGCCGCTGCTGCTCACGCAGGCGATCGTCCTGTTCCAGGATACGTCGCTCGTGTACGTGATCAGTCTCGCGGACTTCTTCCGCACGGCCGCCAACATCGGCGATCGCGACGGCACGACCGTCGAGATGGTCCTGTTCGCCGGCGCATGCTATTTCGTGATTTGCTCGTTGGCGTCTGCTCTCGTCAAGGGTCTCCAGAAAAAGGTCACAAGATGATTTCCATCAAGAACGTTTCGAAGTGGTACGGCCAGTTTCAGGTCCTCACCGAATGCACGACCGAGGTCAAGAAAGGCGAAGTGGTCGTCGTGTGCGGCCCGTCGGGCTCGGGTAAATCTACGCTGATCAAGACCGTGAACGGCCTGGAGCCGTTCCAGCAGGGCGAGATCCTCGTGAACGGCCAGTCGGTCGGCGACAAGAAGACGAACCTGTCGAAGCTGCGCTCGAAGGTCGGGATGGTGTTCCAGCATTTCGAGCTGTTCCCGCACCTGTCGATCACCGAGAACCTGACGCTCGCGCAGATCAAGGTGCTCGGCCGCGGCAAGGACGAAGCGACCGAGAAGGGCATGAAGCTGCTCGATCGCGTCGGCCTGAAGGCGCATGCGCACAAGTTTCCGGGCCAGTTGTCGGGCGGCCAGCAGCAGCGTGTCGCGATCGCGCGCGCGCTGTCGATGGACCCGATCGCGATGCTGTTCGACGAGCCGACGTCCGCGCTCGATCCGGAGATGATCAACGAAGTGCTCGACGTGATGGTCGAACTCGCGCAGGAAGGGATGACGATGATGGTCGTCACGCACGAGATGGGCTTCGCGAAGAAGGTCGCGCATCGTGTGATCTTCATGGACAAGGGCGCGATCGTCGAGGACGACCGCAAGGACGATTTCTTCTCGAATCCGAAATCGGACCGCGCGAAGGACTTCCTCGCGAAGATCCTGCACTGAGCGTTCGCGCGTCTTGCGCGTACCCAGCCAGAAACCGCCCGGCATGCCGCCGGGCGGTTTTTTTTCGTCCGCCGCCGGGCGTTACCAGCTGTACCGGTAGCCGACCTGCCCGACGATCCCGCGCCGGTAATCGCCGCCGATGTTGCGCGCGATCTTCGCATTCGCGTACAGCTCGCCCGACTTGCCGAAGCCGGCGGTCACGCCGACGCCGAGCTCGTACCACGTGCGCCCGAGGTGCGTCGCGAACGGCGTGCCGCCGACGACGGTCTGCCCCGGCGACAGAAAGTCGTGCAGCACGTCGGCCGTGAAGTACGGCGTCGCGGCGCCGCCGCCCGCGTCCGACTGGAGGTTCGGCCGGAAGAAGCGCACGCCGACGCGGCCGCGCAGCGCATGCGTCGTCGTGCCCGAGACGGCCGACACGTTGTCGTTGAACGCGTTCAGCTTCAGGTACTGATACATCAACTGCGCCTGCGGCTCGACCGCGATCGGCAACGCGCCGAGCGCGAACGGCTTGCCGACTTCCTGCGACAGCGCGACGCCGAAGCCGTTCTGCGACGCTTCGTTGCCGTAGCTGTCGCGATAGCGGTTGCCGTAGTGCGTGACCTGTCCGACGCTGTCGAAGTAGGTGCCGTCAGGCAGATAGCGCGTCCAGTAGCCGCCCACGCTCTGCGCGTGCATCTCGACCGAGCCCGTCGACGTCGACAGGTTCGGCGAGCCGGCGCGCGCCATGTCGCTGAAGCTCGCATTCGCCACGCCGATGCTGGCCGTCACGCCCGCATGCGTGCTGCCGGCGCCGTTCGGTGCCTGATCGACGGTCCAGTCCTTGCCGAACTGCGCGAAGAACGTGCGTTCGTCGGCCGAGAAGCGGCCCGCGTTCGCATCGAGGCTCTGGCCGCCGATACGCCCCCACACGCCGTCGCGATTACCGGGCTGCTGCTTCTCGACGTTGTAGATGTCGCCGACGCGCTCGTGCAGCCGGCCGAGCGTCGAGAAGCCGTAGTCGACGTTCAGCAGCGGTGTCATCGCGTAGCCGGAGACGCCCGGGCGATACGCGAGCGCGCCGCCGTTGCCGTTGCCATTTCCGTCGTCGCCGCCGCCAGCCGGGTGGATCGGGTCGCCGGGGTCGGTCGGGTCGAGCTGCGAACGCAGGTACCAGCCGTTCGCGTCGCTTTGCCCGCCGCGATAGAGCCGGTACTCGTATGCGCCGGCCTGTACCGGGCCCGCGAGATGGAACGCCGACGCGGCGGTCGTGCCGCCGTTGGCCGTGACGACCACCGGAATCCCGTCGCCGGTCGTCTGCGCGCCGGTGCCGGCCGTATTGGCGATCTTCAGGCCGGTCGTGCCGGTCGCCGCGCCGCCGTTGACGATCAGGCGGTCGGTCGGCGACGCGTCGGCGCCGAGGTACGTGTTCAGCGCGATCGTGCCGCCGTTGCCGACGTAGCCGCCGGTCGTCAGCGTCTTGTAGCTGCCGGTCAGCGTCGGCGAGCCGGTCGGCGCGGCGAATGCGACGAGGCCCGCGTTGCTCAGGCGGCTCACGACCGAGCTGCCCGTCATGCGCCACGTGCTCGTGCCGTCGATGGTCAGCGCGACCGGGTCGATCTTCCCGGTCAGCGTCGTGCCGTTCGCGAGGAACACGTTGCCGGTGCTCGACGCGTCGGAAACGATGTCGCCCGCGAGGTTCACCGCCGATGCGTCGAACGTCACGTTGCTGCCGTTCGCGAGGTTCAGCAGCGTGCCGTTGCCGGCCGTCACGACCGTGCCGTTGCGCACCGCGATGTCGGCCGTGCCGCCGCGCGCGGCGAAGGCCGGCCCGGTGGCGGCCGTCACGCTGCCGCCGTCGACGAGTACCGAGCTGGTCGCGCCGTTCGCGAGCGTGTCCGACGTCAGCACGCCGGCCGTCGCGCCCGCGAGCGTCGTCCCGGTCAACGCGAGCACGCCGCCGCTGTTCGCGGTTGCGCCGTTGCCGGCCGCGCTGGCGAGCGACGATCCCGCATCGGCGACGCGGCCGCCGTTTTGCACGACGATGGCATCGGCTGCGCTTCCCGATGTCGAGATTTTCGTGCCCGACAGCAGGGCCGTCGCGCCGGCGTCCATGACGATCGCATGCGCGTTCGTGCCGGTCGTCGCGACGGTCGTTCCATTGGCCGTGAGCATCGAATCGGCCCCCGACACGGACAGGCCGCGCGCATCGGCGCCCGCCGTGCGGACGACCGTTGCCGCATCGGTCGCGATGCGCGCGCCCGCGCCGGTCGACGTCAGGCCGGCGGCGCCGTTGCCGGTCGTGGCGACCTGCGTGCCGGACAGCGCGATCGTTGCATTCGCACCGAGGTTGCGGATCCCGCTGCCCGCGCCGCCGACCGCGATCGACGTCGCGCCGGCCGCGATACCGCCCCCCGTGACGGTCGCATCGATCAGCACGCCGTCGGCGCTGCCGTTCGCGATGACGGCGCCGGCGCCCGACAGCGCGACCGATGCGCCGGCCCCCGTCAGGCGTACGCCCGCGATACCGTCGTCGGCTTCGATCGAGCCCGCATTCGCGAGCGTGGCCGACGCACCCTGCACGAGCGCGCCCGTGCCGTTGGCGACCCGGATCGTCGATGCGTTGTTCACCGTGCCGAGCGTGCCGGCCACGACGCCCGTCGAGCCGGCGCCGGTCAGCGACACCGTGCTGCGGTTCTCGAGCGTGCCGAGGTTTTGCGCGACGAAACCCGTCACGCCGGCGGTCGACGACGTGACGGCGGCATCGTTGATCAGCGTCGTCGTGACCGGTGCGCCGGCATTCGCGCCGGCGAGATCGTGCGCCTGGCCGTCGACGACGCCCGCGGTCGCGCCGGCCGCGTTCAGGTTGATCGTCGCGCCCGCGTCGATCGTGCCTTTCGCGCCGCCTTCGACCGCGATCGCGATGCCGTTCGCGCCGTTGACGTTATAGACCGCGTTGCCGGTCGACAGCGTGGTGCCGGCATCGGTCGCGAGCACGCCGCGCGCCCGCTGGCCGTTGACGTCGGTCGTCAGCGCGCCGGCCGTCGACGCGCCCGTGTAGGCCGCGCCGCCCGCGACGCGGAACAGCGTCGAATCGTCGGTGTCGACGCTCAGGTGCTGCGCGGCGACGTTGATTTTCGAGCCTGCACCGTATGCATAGAAGCCGATCTGGTCGGTGCCGGACGTGAAGGCCGGCACGGCGTTCGCCCCGACGTCGATCGTCGCGCCCGAACGCGCATGCACGCCGATCGCGCCGGTGCCGGTCAGGTTCAGCGCCCCGTCGATCGTGGCCTTCGCGAGCGGCCCTTCGGCCCACACGCCGTAGTTGCGCGTGCCCGACGCGGGATCGAGACCGCCGGCGACGTCGATCGTGCCGGTCGACGTCGCGGCCGTCGCGTTCGTGCCGGTGCCGACGACCATGATGCCGATGCCGTTCACGCCATTCAGCGTGATCGTGCCCGTGTTGGTCACGGCCGCCGCGGTGTCGGCGGCGAGCATGCCGACGTTGGCGAGCGGCGTGCCGGGCGCGGCGCCGTCGACGACGATCGCGCCCGCGTTGGTCAGTGCGCCGGAGGTGGAGCCGATGCTCGCCAGCGCGGCGCCGTTCTGCGTTTGCGTGCCGATCACGATCGTGCCGAGGTTGCTCGCGGTGCCCGACGCGCCGAGCAGAATGCCGTACGCGTGCGCGGACAGCGCGACGTCGTTCGCGGCCTCGGGCGAGGCGGCGTCGTATTGCGCGGCGCGGCCGAGATAGATCGTGCCGCCGGCTTCGTTCGTGAAGCTGCCGCCGGCGACGAGGCCGCCGATCACCTGGCTGTCGAGCGTCGTCGCGTTGACGCCGACGTTGATCGTGCCGGCGTTCGACGCGCGTGCGCCGTCCGTGACGGCGACCGCGTAGTTCTGCAGGTCGGGGCGCGTGCTGTTGAAGGTCCAGGCGCCGACGTTCATCACGCCGTTGTTGACGAAGGTCGTGCCGGCGCCGTTCGCGTAGATGCCGCTGCCCTCGGTGTACGCGTTGAGGCTGAAGTTGTAGGGCAGCGCGGCGCCGCCGGTGTCGAAGTTGTCGCCGGCGGCGTAGCCGGACGAGATCACGCCGTTGTTCACGCCGCTTGCGCCGGTCAGCAGGCGCACGAGCGTGAAGTCGCCCGACAGCCGTCCGTCGTTGACGAAGTGCGCGCCGTTTTCGGCGAGGACCGCCGAGCTCGAGTCGATCGTGTTGGTGCCGCGGAAGTCGATCTGGCCGTCCTTGCCGATGTGCAGCGTCGCGTTCGCGCCGGTGCCGTGCATGACCGTCAGGTAGTCCATCGGCAGCGTGTTCTTGTCGCCCGGCGACACGTTGTTCGCATACTCGAACGATTGCGTGGAGAACGTGACGGCCTGGCTGAACGCTTGATCGTAGGCGGCCTGCGAGCCGAGTGCGCCGCTCTGGACCGAGCGCACGAGAAAGGTGTTGTACGCGGCGAGCGACGCGGCGTCGGTGACCGTCCAGGCGCTGCCGTCGAACGCCGTGAAGGTGCCCGCATACGCCGGCACGTCGAGCAGCACGTGGCTGACGGGGCCGCCGCTCGCGAGATAGTCGCCGGTGCCGAGCCAGACCTGGTTGCGCGAGTTCCAGTTGACGACGCTTTGCGCCGTGCCCGTGCCGTCCGCGACGAACAGGTCGGTCTGCTTGGGCGCCATCGTGATCGCGTTGCCGGCCGCCGTCGGCGCGCCCGCCGGAGCGCCGATCGACACGTCGAGCGTGCCGCCGGAGCGATCGACGGTGCCGATCCGCGTGTTCACGTACTGGTCGCCGTTCACGTCGTGATAGACCGGCACGTTGATCGAGCCGGCGCTCGATGCCGCGAACGCGGCCGAATCATAGGTCGCGACCGTCGTATGGCTGCCGGTGATCGAGTCGGGCGTGCTGACGCTGCGCGTCTTGCCGCCGATCGACAGCAGCGGCTGGTCGGGGTTGCCCGATACGACGGACGCGCTGCCGAGCGGCGTCAGCGTGTAGCCCATGTCGCCGGTCGCGCCGGTCCAGGCGCCGGTCAGGCCGACCCGGTCGCCGCCCGACACGGTCGTGGCGCCGGCCAGGTTGTCGTTGACCGTCGGGCTGAAGCTGTCGAGCGTGCAGGTGCCCCCGTTCGCGATGGCGGCGCCGCTGCCGCAGGTCGATGCGTGCGCGGCGCCGGCCGACAGCGCCGCCAGTGCGGCGCCGAGCGCCGCGACGCGCAGCGGCGACCGGCGCGTCGTTGCGTGCGCGGTGCGGCGACTCGAACCCGATGCGCCGCCCGAGCGCTTGCCGCGCGCCCGGGTCGTTTCCGCAACCGCGACCCAGCAGCCGGCGGCTTCGCTCCATATCGATCGAAATGAGTGATTCACGGCATACCCCTCTTTCTTCTTTTTGACGTGGCATTCGCCGCCATTCGGCGAATTCGCATTCCGCGGTGGGGAAACGATCCGAAGGGGCGTGCGGCGGCTATGGCTGCGTGTCGCGCCAATCGTGTTTCGTTACACCGAGGATGGGCGGAGTCTACCGATTCGGGCGGCCGTCGATTATCTGGAAATGGGAAACTGTAATGATGCGAACCGTAATGCGTGGTATTTTCGATTTGTGTGGTTGATCGAACCGAAGGCCTTGGCGGTGGCGGGTTTGGGGGATTTTTTAAAAATTCGGAAGGACTGTCGGAGTAGGTGGGATAACGCACGGTTCCGGTGGGTGGGGCGCGCTAAAATGCAGGCCCAGGATTTTATTTTTAATTGATGGTTGTTTTGTTTGTCTCGTCTTTTATTTATTTTCGTTTGTAAATTAATAAAATCAAGTAAATGTTGCGTGACGTCGATCGGTTGCGCCGGGTGGTCGTCAAAATGAAACCATATTGGCCGCAGCGGGGCGATTTGCGCCGATGACGGGCGTCGTCGGATGTGTCGCGTGAAGCTCGCGCAGCAGGCAGTGCGCAGGAAGCGGCCGCGGCCGCGCTTCAGAAATCGATCGCGTCGTCGGAATCGCCGTCGGCGGCGGTGGCGAGCGCTTCGCGAACCGCCGTGCGCGGCGCGGACGCCGACGCGTCGAGCGACGGGTTGCGCAGTTTCTCGAGCACGCGCTCGGGCACCGGAATCCGCATCCGCGCGGCGACGTCGCCGCACTGGAACATGATCAGCTCGCCCGGCTCGAATGCGGTCCAGACTTCGTTGTCGGTGAGCGGCTGCGTCGCGATTACCGCGACGCGATCCTCCGGCGTCGTGTATTTCGCGAAGTCGATCGACAGGTCTTCGTCGACGAGATGCGCGGTCGAGAACGGCCAGCGGCGCACGAGGTAGTGCAGCCGCGTCGAGCAGTGCGCGAAGAGCGCCTGGCCGTTCGACATCAGGAAGTTGAACACGCCGTGATCGGTGATGCCGCGCGTCAGCTCGCCGACCCGCTCGAACAGTTCGGGCAGCGGCGGCTGCGCGCCGGGAAAGGCCTCGCGCAGCCCCTGCATCAGCACGCAGAACGCCTGCTCGCTGTCGGTCGTGCCGACCGGATGGTAGACGCTGCCGTCCATGTCCGGCGCGTAGTCCTGCAGGTCGCCGTTATGCGCGAAGATCCAGTGCCGGCCCCACAGCTCGCGCATGAACGGATGGCTGTTCTCGAGCAGGATGTGCCCTTGCGTCGCCTTGCGGATGTGCGCGATCGTGTTCTTGGACTTGATCGGGTAGCGCTTCACCATTTCGGCGATCGGCGACGTGGCCGATGCCTGGTGATCGATGAAGAGACGGCAGGCCTTGTCTTCGAAGAACGCGATGCCCCAGCCGTCGGCATGGTGATCGGTGAGCCCGCCCCGGGCCGCGAAACCTGTGAAGGAGAATGTGACGTCCGTCGGCGCGGCGCAGTTCATTCCAAGGAGTTGGCACATTTTACGTGGGGCGGCAGGCTGAAGCGGGGGGTAACGAACCGGGCGAACCCCGGTACAATGCGGTTTCTAGCATATCACCGAGCCCTGAGCGGTAAAAAGCGGATTCCGCTGGTCAAAGGCCCCGTGTTGCGGTTTGCCGTCAGTCGGCCCGCGCACGCGCGTTCCGGCCCCGCCGATGGCAAGCCCGTTCCTCACGACGCCTCCTATGACTGCCTCGAACGCTTCTTCCCCGGCGACGCTTTCGCTCGCCCGTCCCGACGACTGGCACCTGCACCTGCGAGACGGCGACATGCTCGCCGCCGTGCTGCCGCACACCGCCCGCCAGTTCGGCCGCGCCATCGTCATGCCGAACCTGAAGCCGCCGGTCACGACCACCGCGCAGGCGCAGGCCTATCGCGAGCGCATCCTCGCCGCGCTGCCGGCCGGGATGACGTTCGAACCGCTGATGACGCTGTACCTGACCGACAACACGCCGCCGGACGAAATCCGCCGCGCGCGCGCGAGCGGCTTCGTGCACGGCGTGAAGCTGTATCCGGCAGGCGCGACGACGAACTCCGATCACGGCGTCACCGATCTCGCGAAATGCGCGAAGACGCTCGAGGCGATGCAGGACACCGGCATGCCGCTGCTCGTGCACGGCGAGGTGACCGATGCGTCGATCGACCTGTTCGATCGCGAGAAGGTGTTCATCGATCGCGTGATGACGCCGCTGCGCCGCGATTTCCCGGGTCTGAAGGTCGTGTTCGAGCACATCACGACGAAGGACGCGGCCGACTACGTGCGCGATGCCGACGCGGCGCCCGGTTTGCTCGGCGCGACGATCACCGCGCATCACCTGCTGTACAACCGCAACGCACTGTTCGTCGGCGGGATTCGCCCGCATTACTACTGCTTGCCGGTGCTCAAGCGCGAGACGCATCGCGTGGCGCTGGTCGAGGCCGCGACGTCGGGCAACCCGCGCTTCTTCCTCGGCACCGACAGCGCGCCGCATGCGCGCGGCGCGAAGGAAATCGCGTGCGGCTGCGCGGGCTGCTACACGGCGCTGCACGCGCTCGAACTGTACGCGGAAGCATTCGACACGGCCGGCGCGCTCGACAAGCTGGAAGGGTTCGCGAGCTTCTTCGGCGCGGACTTCTACGGGCTGCCGCGCAGCGCCGAGACGGTCACGCTGCGTCGCGAGGCGTGGGAGCTGCCGCGCGAGATCTTCGCGGGCGACACGCCGGTCGTGCCTTTGCGCGGCGGCGAGACGATCGGCTGGAAACTCGCGTGACCGGCGCGCCGCCGCGCGAACCCGGCCCTGAGGCCGGTCTCGCGGCGGCGGCGTTCGCGCGGATCGACTGGTCCGTGCCGTGGCTCGCGCCTTACGCGGAGCCGGGCCGCGCGTGGCAGGCGGCCGCCCGCGCGGGCGACGCCGCGCTGCTCGATGCGCTGAACGGCGCATTGCACGGCGGCGATCGCGTCACCGGTCGCGGCAGGCCGCTGCGGTTCGTGCCGCAGGCCGAGCTGCCGCCCGGCGTCGCGTACGAAACCCATATCGCGGCCACCGGCCGCGTGCCGACCCGCCAGAATCTCCACGACTTCTTCAATGCGCTCGTCTGGTTCGCGTACCCGCGCGCCAAGGCCGCGCTGAATGCGCGTCAGGCCGCCGCGATCGATGCGGCGGGCGGGGTCGGCCCCGTGCGCGGCGCGTTGCGCGATGCGCTGACGCTGTTCGACGAGAATGCGGCGCTGTTCGTCACGGCCGACCGCGCGCTCGCCGACGCGCTGCGCGGCTTCGACTGGCCGCGGCTGCTGGTGGCCGAGCGCGATGCGTGGGGGACGCGCTGCGAAGCGCGGCTGGTCGGCCATGCGCTGCTCGAACAGCTCGTCGTACCGTACAAATCCTGCACCGCGCACACGTGGATCGTGGAAGTGAGCGCCGACTATTTCTCATGGTCCGACGCGCAACGGCGCGCGCACGTCGACGCGCGCATCGCCGCCGAACTCGCGACGCGCGCGCTGACGCCCCGCGATTTCGCGCCGCTGCCGGTGCTCGGGGTGCCGGGCTGGTGCGCGGCGAATGCCGACGCCGCGTTCTACGACGATCCGGCCGTGTTTCGCAGCGGCCGCCGCTCGCGCGCTGCCGATGGCGGCGCGCAGTGCTAGAATGCGCGTCGCAAAGCAGGCCAGGCAGTCGCGGCCTCGCCGCCTTCGGGCGCGCGGGGGCGAGGAAAGTCCGGACTCCACAGGGCAGGGTGATGGCTAACGGCCATCCGTGGCGACACGCGGAACAGGGCAACAGAAAGCAAACCGCCGATGGCCCGGCGCAAGCCGGGATCAGGTAAGGGTGAAACGGTGCGGTAAGAGCGCACCGCGGCGACGGCGACGTTCGCCGGCACGGTAACCTCCACCCGGAGCAATTCCAAGTAGGCAGGCGCGCATTTTCGGATGCAGGACGGGGCCCCCGTCTCGTCTGCGGGTAGGAAGCTTGAGCGCGTCAGCAATGGCGCGCCTAGAGGAATGGCTGCCACGCGTTGCGCGCTTCGGCGCGCGGCGTGCACAGAATCCGGCTTATCGGCCTGCTTTGCCGTTCGAATGCGAAAGGGCCGGCGTCTCCGTGCGGAGCGCCGGCCCTTTTTTCGTGCGTTCGCCGTGTGCTCAGGCGGCGACGATGTCGAACGAATGCGTGAGTTCGGCCGTTTTCGCGATCATGATCGACGCGGAGCAGTACTTGTCGTGCGACAGGTTGATCGCGCGCTCGACCGTGGCCGGGTTCAGGTTGCGGCCGGTGACCGTGAAGTGGAAGTGCACCTTCGTGAACACCTTCGGATCTTCGCTCGCGCGCTCGGCCTTCAGCGTGACCGAGCAGCCGCTCACTTCCTGGCGGCTCTTCTTCAGGATCAGCACGACGTCATAGGCCGTGCAGCCGCCGGTGCCGAGCAGCACCATTTCCATCGGACGCGGCGCGAGGTTGTGGCCGCCGCCTTCGGGCGCGCCGTCCATCGTGACGAGGTGCCCGCTGCCGGTCTCGGCGGAAAACGCCATGCCGTCCTGGCCCATCCAGCTTACTTTGCATTCCATGCTTGCACTCCAGCGTTGCCTGATTCGGATTCGATCCGGCATTGTAGCCCGCGGCGCAACGGTCGGCTGATGCGCTGCACGACGCGCAACGCCGGCGCCGGGCGAACGGGGTGACGAGCGGCGATTTCCCTGCTGGATTTAGGGGTTTTGCTCTAGGCGGGGACGGTTTCAGGTCGTGTCTGGTGCGATTAGGTGTTTGATTTAAAACGACAATTCTAGTGTGTGAATTTGCCGGCCATAATCCCATATCGTGGGATGTAATTTCGCCATGCAAATTTTCTTGTGAAGTCCGTAGGCCATTCGTATAATGAACCTCATTGGTTGTCGCGCTGCGGCAACCTCCGAATGTCTCCTCCACCCTCCTCCTAAGGTGGATTAAGCCCGAACCGTCCGTTCGGGCTTTTTTTCGTCCCATGCAAACATCGGCGCGCGGCTTGCACGCGCCGCCGCGTCACGCGGGCTGTCGCGCCGCCGGCTGCGAGGTCGCGTCGGGCGACGTGCCGCGCGCGCCGGCATCGGGCGTCGGCGCGTGGGCGGCCGACGCGTGGCCGTGGCCGCGCGCGCAGAAGTGGCGCACGCGTTCGCGCACCGCGCGCAGGCGCGCGATGCGGTCTTCGGCATGGGCGGTCCGGGCTTCGGCGATGCGCGCATCGAGTGCGTCGAGCTTGGCTTCGCAGCCGGAGCGGGCGGCGACGGCGGGCGCCGCGGCGGCCAGCAGGGCGGCCGCGAGGAAAGGCGTAAGTCGTTGTTTCATCATGCTGATTTGTTGTTTTTCGGGTTCGGCCGGTCGGGCGCGGCAAGGTCAGGTGCCCCGCGTCGATGGGTGCCTCCCCAGGCGCTCGGTTCGCCTGGCTGGTCGGGGCACGATCGAATTTTGGCTCATTTCGGCCGTTCCGAACACGGGACGTGGATTCTCTTTGACCACGCAGCCGTATTTCCTTTATAATTCAGGGCTTTTCCGCATTCATGCCCACGGAAAAAGAACAGGGAGAGCCTGCACCGCGCCTCGAAGCGCACACAGACAAGCAGGAAGAACACATCGGGCAAAGCATTTTTTTTGGATCGATCATGAAGACGTTTTCCGCAAAAGCCCATGAGGTGACGCGCGAATGGTACGTGATTGACGCGACGGATAAGGTTCTCGGCCGTGTTGCCAGCGAAGTGGCACGCCGTCTGCGCGGCAAGCACAAGCCTGAGTTCACCCCGCACGTCGACACTGGTGATTTCATCATCATCATCAACGCGAGCAAGTTGAAGGTCACGGGCAACAAGACGCTGGACAAGAAGTACTACCGTCACTCGGGCTACCCGGGCGGTATCTATGAAACGACGTTCGGCAAGATGCAGGAACGCTTCCCGGGCCGCGCGCTCGAGAAGGCGGTCAAGGGCATGCTGCCGAAGGGCCCGCTCGGCTACGCGATGATCAAGAAGCTGAAGGTCTACGCAGAAGCGACGCATCCGCATTCGGCTCAACAGCCGAAGGCGCTCGAGATCTAAGGGGAGCCCACATGATCGGTAACTGGAACTACGGCACGGGCCGCCGCAAGAGCGCAGTCGCACGTGTCTTCATTAAGGCTGGCAAGGGCGACATCATCGTCAACGGCAAGCCCATCGCTGACTACTTCTCGCGCGAAACGTCGCTGATGATCGTGCGTCAGCCGCTGGAACTCACGAACCACGGCCAGACGTTCGACATCAAGGTGAACGTCAACGGCGGCGGCGAAACGGGTCAGGCAGGCGCAGTGCGCCACGGCATCACCCGTGCCCTGATCGACTACGATGCGACGCTGAAGCCGTCGCTGTCGAGCGCAGGCTTCGTCACGCGCGATGCGCGTGAAGTCGAGCGTAAGAAGGTCGGTCTGCGCAAGGCTCGCCGCGCAAAGCAGTTCTCGAAGCGTTAATTTCGCTTCATGGCCTCGTCGCTTTCGGGCGGCGTCCGCCGGAAAAACCGCCAGCTTTCGCGCTGGCGGTTTTTTTATGCCCGCTTCCGGGCTCGCTGCGGCGCCCGCACGCGTGGGCGCCCTTGATGAAATCGACAAGAACCTGTTGATTTCATGGACTTCAGCACGATCTTCTGATCGGCCCTACAATAGCGGCTAAAGCTTTTTGGAGAGTTCGAATGAACGCTGTTACCGAATCCGCAGCAACGACGACCGATATGCCGCTGCCGTTCGTCTTCACCGACGCCGCGGCCGACAAGGTCAAGCAATTGATCGACGAAGAGGGCAATCCCGACCTGAAGCTGCGCGTGTTCGTGCAGGGTGGCGGCTGCTCCGGCTTCCAGTATGGCTTCACGTTCGACGAGGAAGTCAACGAGGACGACACCGTGATGAACAAGAACGGCGTCCAGCTCCTGATCGACTCGATGAGCTACCAGTACCTGGTCGGCGCCGAGATCGACTACAAGGACGACCTCAACGGCGCGCAGTTCGTGATCAAGAATCCGAACGCAACCACCACCTGCGGGTGCGGTTCGTCGTTCTCGGTCTGAGCGCACGCCAGATCCGCGCCGGTTCGCCGGCATGAAAAACGGGGCTTGATGCCCTAATGCCGTTCAGTTAAGCGACTGAACGGCATTTTTGTTTGCGCCAACTTGTTGTAAACGGGGCGTGGCGATGTTA
>NZ_LOYP01000019.1:0-91559 GCF_001526365.1 Burkholderia sp. MSMB1835 | reverse complement strand
GTCAAGCGCGATGCGAAGCGCGGGCTGGCGTCGCTGTGCATCGGCGGCGGGATGGGCGTCGCGCTCGCGGTCGAGCGTCCGTGATCGGCCGTTCGTAACCGGCCGTTCGCCACCGGCGAACCGGATCCGTGCGCCGGCCGATTGCAGCTTCGGCCGGCGTCACGTGAAGTCAGAGGGGGCCTCCGGCAGCTCTCGAAACCAAAAAATGGAGTGAGATTTATGTCTCAGCGAATTGCGTACGTAACGGGCGGGATGGGCGGCATCGGCACCAGCATCTGCCAGCGCCTGTCGAAAGACGGCTTCAAGGTGGTCGCAGGGTGTGGCCCGAACTCGCCGCGCCGGGTGAAATGGCTCGAGGACCAGAAGGCGCTCGGGTACGACTTCATCGCGTCGGAAGGCAACGTCGGCGACTGGGACTCGACCAAGGAAGCGTTCGACAAGGTGAAGGCGGAAGTCGGCGAGATCGACGTGCTGGTCAACAACGCGGGCATCACGCGCGACGTCGTGTTCCGCAAGATGACGCATGAAGACTGGACCGCCGTAATCGACACCAACCTGACGAGCCTGTTCAACGTGACGAAGCAGGTGATCGACGGGATGGTCGAACGTGGCTGGGGCCGCATCATCAACATTTCGTCGGTGAACGGCCAGAAGGGGCAATTCGGCCAGACGAACTACTCGACCGCGAAGGCCGGCATTCACGGCTTCACGATGTCGCTCGCACAGGAAGTCGCGACGAAGGGCGTGACGGTCAACACCGTGTCGCCGGGCTACATCGGCACGGACATGGTGAAGGCGATCCGCCCCGACGTGCTCGAGAAGATCGTCGCGACGATCCCGGTGCGGCGTCTCGGCGGCCCCGAGGAAATCGGCTCGATCGTCGCGTGGCTCGCGTCGAACGATTCCGGCTTCGCGACGGGCGCCGACTTCTCGCTGAACGGCGGCCTGCACATGGGCTGAGCGTCCGGGCTGCGCGGCAGGATGGCTGCGCAGCCGGGCGTTTTCCGAAGGCCCCCGCCTCCCGGATTCGGGCGGCGGGGATTCGTCACTTGCGCTACGCTGCACTCAAAGGCGTTACATGACTACTACAAAGAAGACGGCCGAACGGCTCATCAAGAAGTACCCGAACCGCCGGCTCTACGATACCGAGACAAGCACGTACATTACGCTCACCGACGTGAAGCAGCTCGTGCTCGAGCAGGAGGATTTCAAGGTCGTCGACGCGAAATCCAACGAAGACCTGACGCGCAGCATCCTCCTGCAGATCATCCTCGAGGAGGAGAGCGGTGGCGTACCGATGTTCTCGTCGTCGATGCTGTCGCAGATCATCCGTTTCTACGGTCATGCGATGCAGGGCATGATGGGCACGTATCTGGAAAAGAACATCCAGGCATTCATCGACATCCAGAACAAGCTCGCGGATCAATCGAAGAACCTCTACGAAGGTAACGCGATGAATCCGGAAGTCTGGTCGCAATTCATGAACATGCAGGCGCCGATGATGCAAGGGATGATGACGAGCTACATCGAGCAGTCGAAGAACATGTTCGTGCAGATGCAGGAGCAGATGCAGAACCAGGCGAAGTCGATGTTCAACACGTTTCCGTTCAAGCAGCCGGGCGCATCGGAGCCCGAAAAGAAGTAACGGCATCGCGGCAAGCCGGCCGGGGCGGCGCGAGCCGTCGGGCGTCGGCGCCGCGAAGCGGGGCGGCACGCCGCCGTCGTGCATGCGGGTACGACGATGCGCGGCTGCCGCTTGCCGGAAGAGATCGCCGACGGTCGTCCAGGATCGTCGGCACCGAATGCCCGTGCCCGGTGGGCGCGGACATCGTCGTCGTCGAGTCGATCGAGATCCCGTCCATACGAATGAAAGCCGGGTCGCACCGTGCCTCGCGGTGCGCGTTCGTGCCCGCGCGGACGCTTGCCTGGCGTACCATAAGCGGCGCTGCACGGCGATGCGCGAAATGCGCTAGCGCTTCCCGCGCATGGCGAGAGGCCCGATGCCGCATCATGCGGGCGGCCGAGAAAAACAAACCGACTGAGAGAGAGCATGCGAGGGATTCGAATGGCATCGACCGGCAGGCTGGCCGGTCTTGCTGCGATGTTCATGATGGGTGTCGGCCTGGCCGTGCCGGGCTTTGCGATGGATTGCGCGAAAGCCGTCCAGCCGATCGAGAAGCGCATTTGCGCGAGCCCCGCGTTGCGCGCGGCCGATGCGCGGATGAATGCGGCCTATGCGGGCGCGCTACAGGCCGCGCCGGACACCGCCGTCCGCGACATGCTGGTGCGCAGCCAGCGCCGCTGGCTCGACGCGCGCAACAAACGACTCAATACCGATTACGAAGGGCATCGGCTGGCAGCCGACGAAGTGAGCAAGGCCTTCGATCGGCGCACCGCCGTGTTGGCCGACCGGTCGGGTGAAGGGCTGATCGCGCGCGCACTGGCCGAGCGGCAGTGGCTCGCGAAATACAGCGGCGGCCCGCTGGCCGGCTTCGATGCCAACTGCGATTTCATCCCCGACGATGCGAGCGGCGCGCATGTTTCTTATGCGTGTTTCGGCGCGATTCATGTGCAACATCATGCGCGGGTGTGCAGTCAGAGCGAGGACTGGGCGACCGGCGCGGTCTATCAGTACCGCCTGGTGAGCGCGGCCGACGGTGGGAAGGTGCATCCGGTGGCGTTCTGCGAAGCGCAGGGCACGCATGCATGCGACAGCGGCAGCGCGCAGGCGGGGTGGGTGCGGGCCGCGGCGTCCGGTGGCGAGAACCGTACGCCGGCGCCGGTGGCCGGCCTGCCGCAGCTCGACGCCGAATTGTGGCCGCTCGGGGAGGGCGGCGATGCCGCGTGGTTCGATCGGTGTCTGAAGGCGCCGGTGTTTCCGGATGCGCACTGACGCGCGGCGTTCCGAGTTCGAGCACGGCCCGCCAAGCGAATCGACGGGCTGGGTGCTGCGGCGCCGTGGACCGGCGCCGCAGGGTCATCGGTGCGGATGACCGCGACGCGTTCCGTCGTGGCTCAGTGTGCCGAACCGAAATCCTGATCGTCGTCCGACGGAGGAAGGTCGAGCACGAGCTTGACGGCACTGTAGTTCGCTTTGAGCGAAAACACGCGACCGATCACGAGAAATGTCTGGCGCGAGTTATCGAGTTCGACGAAATCGCCCGGTTGCGGCACGTGCGCGCCTTGATCGTAGGAAAAGCTGGTGCTGGTCTGCTCGCCGATGGCTTCTGCGGCGTGCTCGGTGAATTCGATCGTGATGTGGGTGGTCATGCGGGCCCCGTTGGGTCGATTGGAGAGAGCGGATGCCGCATTTTCGCATAGCGGCTGCGCTAATTCGGGGCGATTCTTGTTCGACGGGGCGGAGCAGTGGCGTCGTTTCCCGGATGCGCGGGTGTTTCTTTCCCGGCAGCGCGACCGGGTGTTCGGGATCCGAGCGAGTCGCGCTTGAGCCCGCAGTGGCTCGACTTGGCTCAATCCGGCGGCCCTTCGACAACCCGCGCGGAGTCGGTTGACACCGACCGACTTCGATCGCGCGCGGGAACGGAGGACGTTTCAACGATGTTGGCACACTTCACACCAGCTCCTACGATGCATCTACGCGTTGATACATCGTATGAGCATTGCACAAGTGGTGGGAAATATATAAGGAGCGCCTAATGACCGTTCAAACCCTCAAGCGTTGGGGCAACAGTCTTGCGGTTCGAATCCCGGCGAGCGTTGCGGGATGACCGTCCGGCGTCACGATGCTGAGCCCTTGAAATCTGGCGGCGAGATCTTTTCACTGCTTTCATCCGTGTCGGCCGGTCAGCGTAGTGTTTCGCATTGCGATCCATAGCGAAAACTTCAGCCAACGCGGCCCATCCGGTTTCAGCGCATCCTTCTGCCTTCGTGCTGACCATATTGTGCGTAATGCGCTCGACCCGATGCGATCACGCCCGACCTGACGGCGTCAGCAACGTCAGGATTGCACGCGAGATAAGCCTCCTCGGAGAATTCGTAGTTCCATTTTGCGTCTTCAGGAAGAGGTTGCGGAGCGCGGTTCATCCAATATGCGCCATTCAGTTGCTCGATCTTGTAGTCCATTTCCTTAACGTCGTCGAGCGAGTAGTAGTGGAATACGAGCGACTTGCGAGTAAGGTTCGGATTCCTGATGGCACCGCCGGCATGGAGAAGGTTGCAATGCCAAATAAATACGTCTCCCTTCTTGGCTGAAAATGATTTCTTCTCGAGCCCGAGTTCACGTACTTGGCGCTCCATATATGCCTCCCACTCAGGCATCTCGCTTGGCACGAAATGACGAGTGCCGTTACTGAAGATCATCTGTTTAATTAGATGACTTCCGGGGAAGTACTCGAGCTGGCCGGCGTCTGGATGAGCATCTTCGAGTGCAATCCAAGACGCGATCAGATGCTCATCTGACTTTGGCGTCATATACAACGCATCAACATGAGGGGGTTGCGCACTGCCTTTTTCCAAATAAAGGCTATTGCACAGAACTGGAGTGTGGCCCAGCAGACTTCCAAGAATCGGTGCAAGCCGCTCTGACAGAGACAGTTCACGTACCGATGCCATCGGAAGATAGAGATCGTTGATTTTCATGCGGCGAGATTCGATCTCCTTGGGGCTCAGGTATCCCAATGTTGTTCGTTCGCCAGTGTCGAGCATGTCGACAACGATCTCAGTGGACCGTTGATTCTTTACATCGGAAATTTGCCGAGCAACTTCGTCCACTTGGCCCGGCGTATAGAACGCCGGCAGGTAAAGGTAGCCGTCTCGAACAAACTGGTCTCGCAGATTGGTCATTTTTCGCCGCGCGTTTGATTGTGATTTGCATCGGAGTAAATCATACAGATGCGTTTTTTGTAAAGAGACGTCCTTTGGATACGTGTTTTTGGGGACAGAATGAGAGTGAACTCGCGACAAGCGCCGCCAAGGTGGTGCGAGCGACACCTCTTCGAGCCGGAACGTTTCGCCGTCCACCTCGACCGACTTCTCGCCGATCAGCATCCGGTTCGCCAGCAGCCGGTAGATGTGGCTCGACGCCGAGTGGCCGCTCTCGGTTATCTTGAGTCCGCGGTCGGCCGAGCTCGCAGACGATCCGGACCGCGCCGTGCCCTTGTTATGAATATTTCAATGACGAGATGCACGGCTGCCGCCCGGTCATCGGCCAGTTCAAACCCACCCGCTTCAGTCTTCCGCACCCAGTGCGGATCCTTCCCGACCCGGATAGGGGCGTGCCACGTGCCGGCAATCCATCCCTGGCACTGCCGGCGGATTGCCGCCTTCACGCGCTTGCTCTTCGTGTCCGATTCCTCGTGCGCCCGGATCATCACCAGCAGGCTGTACACGAGATCCATCGGCTGCGCCTTGAGACGCTCGCGGTTGTACTCGCGGCCGTCGCTAGCCGTCACGACCGTGATGCCGGCGTTCACGATCTGCGCGAGCTGCGCCTGTGCCTGCAGCGGCTCGGCGCGACTCAAGCGATCCAGCCCCTCAACGATCAGCACCGAGCCGGCCGGTACTTGGCCGTCCTCGACTGCACGCAGGAATCCCCCCCAACGTGCCTTGCCGGCACATGGCGCTGGTGGTACGCCGACGCCCTTCGTCCCGCAGTGATAGGGACGCATCAAGCCCCGTTTCGTTGTCGGCCGCCCAACGGGCGGCGTACTCGAGCTGTCGATCAACGCTACCGCCGGTCGCTCATTTTGGCTCGCCGCCCCTAAATCGCTGTAAACTCACGCTTTTGCTGCCACGCCCCCACATTCCAGATGTCCCAATCCCCCAAAGTAGGGTTCGTATCCCTCGGGTGCCCGAAAGCGCTCGTCGATTCCGAACAAATCATCACGCAACTGCGCGCCGAAGGTTATGAAATCTCCGGCACCTACGACGGCGCCGACCTCGTCGTCGTGAACACCTGCGGCTTCATCGACGAAGCCGTGCAGGAAAGCCTCGATGCGATCGGCGAAGCGCTGACCGAGAACGGCAAGGTGATCGTCACCGGCTGCCTCGGCGCGAAGTCGAGTGCCAGCGGCTCGAACCTGATCGAGGAAGTCCACCCGAAGGTGCTCGCCGTCACCGGCCCGCACGCGGTGGGCGAAGTGATGCAGGCCGTGCATTCGCACCTGCCGAAGCCGCACGACCCGTTCGTCGATCTCGTCCCCGCGGCCGGCATCAAGCTCACGCCGCGTCACTATGCATACCTGAAGATCTCCGAAGGCTGCAACCACCGGTGCACGTTCTGCATCATCCCGTCGATGCGCGGCGACCTCGTGTCGCGCCCGGTCGCCGAAGTGATGCTGGAAGCCGAGAACCTGTTCAAGTCGGGCGTGAAGGAGCTGCTCGTGATCTCGCAGGACACGAGCGCTTACGGCGTCGACGTGAAGTACCGCACGGGCTTCTGGAACGGCAAGCCGATCAAGACGCGCATGACCGACCTGGTCGCCGCGCTCGGCGAACTCGCCGCGCAGTACGGCGCGTGGGTGCGCCTGCACTACGTATATCCGTATCCGAGCGTCGACGAAGTGATTCCGCTGATGGCCGAAGGTCCATTCAAGGGCCACGTGCTGCCGTATCTCGACGTGCCGTTCCAGCACGCGCACCCGGAAGTGCTGAAGCGCATGAAGCGTCCGGCGAACGCCGAGAAGGTGCTCGAGCGCGTGCAGAAGTGGCGCGAGATCTGCCCGGACCTGACGATCCGCAGCACGTTCATCGCGGGCTTCCCCGGCGAGACGGAAGAACAGTTCGAAACGCTGCTCGACTTCGTGCGCGAAGCGGAACTCGATCGCGTCGGCTGTTTCGCGTATTCGCCGGTCGAAGGCGCGACCGCGAACGACCTGGACGGCGCATTGCCGGACAAGGTCCGCGAGGAACGTCGCGCGCGCTTCATGGAAGTGGCCGAGGAAGTGTCGGCGAACCGCATGCAGCGCAAGGTCGGCAAGACGCTCAAGGTGCTGATCGACGAAGTCGGCGAAGAAGGCGGCATCGGCCGGACGGCGGCCGATGCGCCGGAAATCGACGGCGTCGTCTATGTCGAGCCGGCGGCGAAGGCATCGAAGCGCTACAAGGTCGGCGATTTCGTGTCCGTGAAGATCACGGGCGCCGACGGCCACGATCTGTGGGGCGAGGTGTAAGCGATGGCCGCTGCGTTTCCGGAGATCCTCGCGCTCGGCGAGGCGATGATCGAATTCAACCAGTCGCAGCCGGGGCGTCCCGAATTCCTGCAGGGCTTCGGCGGCGACACGTCGAACTTCTGCATCGCGGCGGCGCGCCAGGGCGCGTCGACGGGCTTCGTGTCGGCGATCGGCGACGATCCGTTCGGCCGGCTGCTGGCCGACATGTGGGCGGCAGAGCAGGTCGACACGACGTACGTGCGCATCGACCGCACGGCGCCGACCGGCGTGTATTTCGTCACGCACGGCATCGACGGCCACCAGTTCGACTATCTGCGTGCGGGGTCGGCTGCGAGCCGCTATGCGACGGGCGACCTGCCGCTCGACGCGCTCGCGGCCGCGAAGGCCGTGCACTTGTCGGGCATCAGTCTTGCGATCGGCACGGCCCCGTGCGACGCGGCATTCGCAGCGATCGACCATGCGCGCCGCCACGGCGCGAAGGTCAGCTTCGACACGAACCTGCGCCTGAAGCTGTGGCCGCTGCCGCGTGCCCGTGCGGTGATGCGCGAGGCGCTGCGCCAGACGGACATCTGTCTGCCGAGCTGGGACGACGTGACGGCGCTCACGGGCGCGAACGATCGCGACGCGATCGTCGACGCGATGCTCGAGCACGGGCCGCAGGTCGTCGCGCTGAAGCTCGGCAAGGAAGGCGCGTATGTCGCGACGCCGCATGAGCGGCGCGTCGTGCCGGGCTTCGCGGTCGAGGCCGTCGACGCGACCGGCGCGGGCGACTGCTTCGGCGGCGCGTTCGTCGCGCGGATCGTCGCGGGCGACGATCCGTTCGCGGCCGCGCGTTATGCGAACGCGGCGGCGGCGCTGTCGACGACCGGTTACGGCGCGGTCGCGCCGATTCCGCACCGCGCTGCGGTCGAAAGCCTGATGCAGGGCTGACGCGAAACGCGCACGCCGACGCAGTCGCAGCGCAGGCTGGCGCGGCGACGCAAGCGCCGGGTTTCGATCCGGCACGGTCCGCGATTGACGGGCGAATCTGAAGCAAGGAGCAACACGAGGTGGGTCGATATTCGGAATGGCAACGGGCGCTCGTCGTCGCGGGTGCGCTGGCAGCGGGCATCGCGATGCCGGCGGCGGTCGAAGCGCAGGCGGTTGCACCCGGCGTGCAGCAGGATGAACCGGCGCCGGCGCGGCCGCTGAAGCCGAATCCCGAGTTCGCCCGCCTGCCGCGCTACGAAGGCACGCTCGGCGACCGGCCGATCGTCGTGCATCTCGGCCCCAAGACGGACGAGGAAGGCGTGCACGGCGAATACCAGTTCGCCGACACGGGCGAGGTCGTGCTGCTCGCGGGCGACCGCGACGGCGATACGCTCGAGATCGAGGAGTCGAACGACGGCACGAACATCACCGGCGTGTGGATCGGCCGTTTCGACGCGGCGGGCGACCTGAAGGCCGACCGGATGAATTCGGACGAATCGGATCCGCAGCCGGTCGTGCTGCGTTTGGCGCCGGGCAAGCGCGCGGCGCTGCAGGTGCGCGACGGCCGCGTGCGCGAAATCGAGACGGTGGGCGGCGTCGTCAACCTGCGAACCGACGACTGAACGGGCGCTGGCTCGGCGTGCGCGGCGCGCACTGTACCGGGCCAAGTGCGCCGATTTTGGCTACTCTAGCGACATATTCCGCAACCGAACGGCCTCGTGCCCGGCCTCCAGTCATGACCGCATCCACTCCCAAGCGCGCGCTGCAAACCCGCATCGTTCAACCCGACGACGCCATTCCGGAAGGCTTTCGTTCGTTCGTGCCGCCGGTCGCGCGCGCGTCGACGGTCGTGTTCCCCGATCTCGCGACGATGCGCGCGCTGGTCTGGCACGACGACAACCAGTGGCGCTACGGGCTGCACGCGACGCCGACGTCGCTCGCGCTCGCGCAGCGGCTCGCCGAGATCGAGGGCGGCACGCACGCGCTGCTGCAGCCGTCGGGCCTCGCGGCGATCATGAACGTCTACTTCGGGATCGTGAAAGCGGGCGACGACGTGCTGATTCCGCACAACGTGTACGGCCCGAACGCCGATTTCGGCAAGTGGCTGGCGAACGATTTCGGCATCACCGCGCGTTTTTACGATCCGTTGATCGGCGCCGGCATCGCCGAGCTGATCCAGCCGAACACGCGGCTGATCTGGATCGAGGCGCCCGGCTCGGTGACGATGGAAGTGCCCGACGTGCAGGCGATCACGGCGGCCGCGAAGGCGCGCGGCGTCGTCACCGCGATCGACAACACCTTTTCGGCGGGCCTCGCGTTCAAGCCGTTCGAGCACGGCGTCGACATCTCGGTGCAGGCGCTGACCAAGTACCAGTCGGGCGGCAGCGACGTGCTGATGGGCGCGACGATCACCGCGAACGCGGAACTGCACGCGAAGCTGAAGCTCGCACGGATGCGCTGCGGGATCGGCGTGTCGGTCGACGATTGCTCGCTCGTGCTGCGCAGCCTGCCGAGCATGCAGCTGCGCTTCGACGCGCACGGCAAGAGCGCGCTCGCGCTCGCGCAATGGCTGAAGGCGCGGCCGGAGATTGCGGCGGTGCTGCATCCGCAGATCGCCGACTGCCCGGGGCACGCGTCGTTCATGCGCGATTTCACCGGCGCGGGCGGGCTGTTCTCGGTGGTGTTCGACGCACGCTACAGCGCGGAGCAGGTCGACCGTTTCGTCGAGTCGCTCGAGCTGTTCGCGATCGGCTGGAGCTGGGGCGGCGCGTGCAGCCTCGCGATGCCTTACGACGTCGCGTCGATGCGTCCGGACTGGCCGCATCGCGGCACGCTGGTGCGTTTCTACGTCGGTCTGGAAGACGAAGCCGATTTGCGCGCGGACATCGAGCGCGCGATGCAGGCCGCGCTCGGCTGATCGCCGGCCGGCAGCAACGTCCGGCACGAAAACGAAACGCCGGCGCGATGCCCTGTCGCGCCGGCGTTTTTCATTGACGGTGCGGCCGGATCAGAACAGTCGCAGCAGCCCATCGAGGCCGACATGGTCGAACGCGACCGTCGCCGCATCGCGCACGACGGGCTTCGCGTGGAACGCGACCGACAGCCCGGCTTCGGCCATCATCTTCAGATCGTTCGAGCCGTCGCCCATCGCGATCGCGCGGCGCGGCTCGAGGCCGAGCGACGCGCACGTCTCGCGCAGCAGGCGCGCCTTCACGTCGGCGTTGACGATCTCGCCGAGCACCTTGCCGGTGAGCTTGCCGTCGACGATCTCGAGCGTGTTCGCATGCGCGTAGTCGATGCCGAGGCGCGCCTTCAGCCGCTCGGTGAAGAATGTGAAGCCGCCCGACACGAGCAGCGTCTTCATGCCGGCGGCCTTCACGCCGGCCAGCATCGTCTCGGCGCCCGGCGACAGTTGCAGCCGTTCTTCGTACACGCGCTCGAGTGCGTGCGCGTCGAGCCCGGCCAGCAGCGCGACGCGACGCGTGAGGCTTTCGTTGAAATCGCGGATCTCGCCGCGCATCGACGCTTCGGTGATCTCCGCGACCTGCGTCTTCAGTCCGCAGAAATCGGCGATCTCGTCGATGCATTCGATCGTGATCAGCGTCGAATCCATGTCCATCACCGCGAGCCCGAAGTCGCCGAGCGTGAGGCCGGCCTCGACGAACCCGAAGTCGAGCGCGTGCGTGCCGCAGTACGCGTCGATGTCGAGGCGCTGCGCCGGGCTCGCGTTTTCGACGCGCAACGCGTGATCGTCGGTCTGCACGATGCGGGTGCCGCGCGAGAGCGCGAGCAGCGGTTTGTGATGGGCGTCCGACAGCGGCGCAAGGCTCTGGATGACGAGATTGTGGGTCATGACGAGTGGTTGGAAGACGAATGAATGACGTGCGCGGCTCATGGCCGACCGCCTGCGGACGCGGGCCTCGTGCGGCTGCGGGCCATTGCGTCGCGAACGCGCCATTGTAGCCGGTTGGCCGTGCATGGCGGCCGGCGCCGGAGCGAAACCGCGCGCGGTGCGGTGGCGGTCATCCGTTTGCGCGATCCCAGTACGGCGGATCGCCGAAATGCTCGGCCAGGAACGCGATGAACGCGAGGGTTTTCAGCGGCACGTGCGCGCGGCTCGGATAGACGGCCCAGATCGCGACGTCCTCCGCGAACGGATAGTCGTCGAGCACGGTGACGAGCGCGCCGCTCGCGAGCAGCGGGCCGACGTCCCAGGTCGACTTGATCGCGATGCCGAAGCCGTCGACGAGCGCTTCGCGGATCGCCTCGCCGTTGCTCGCGACGAGCCGGCCGCCGACCCGCACCGTGAGCGGGCCTTGCGGCGTCGCGAACGACCAGTCGCGCTGGTCGCCGAGGATCACGCATTCGTGCTGCGTCAGATCGGCCGGATGGCGCGGCGTGCCGTGTTCGGCGAGATAGGCGGGCGAGCAGCACAGCACGCGGCGGTTGACGGCGAGCTTGCGGGCGACGAGCGTCGAATCCTTCAGCGCGCCGAGGCGGATCGCGACGTCGTAGCCGTCGTCGACCAGATCGACGATCTCGTCGGACAGCCGCAGATCGAGCGACACGGACGGATAGCGGCGCAGGAACGCCGGAATCACCGGCGCGACGTGCTGGCGGCCGAACGACGACGACATCGACACCTTCAGCCGCCCGTACGGCTCGCTGCGGCCGCGGCCGACGGACGCGCGCGCGGCGTCGGCGGCCGCGAGCAGCGCGTCGGCGTGCGCCATGAAGACTTCGCCGTCCTGCGTGAGGCTGATGCGGCGCGTGGTGCGGTGCAGCAGCCGCGCGCCTAGCTGGCGTTCGAGCTGCGCGATGCGGGCGCTCGCGACCGCGGCCGATACGCCGAACTCGCGCCCGGCCGCGGTGACGTTCGCGAGCAGTGCCGCGCGCACGAACAGCGCGACGTCGAGCAGGTCGAGCGGCTTGTCGGGCGCCGAAACGGGAGCGGGCGTCATTATTCTGGAATTCCTGAAAATGTTTCAGGAAATATAGCGCTTTTCTCGAATGATCGGGGTGCCTACGATGGCACGCATGGAGGTTGCGCCGCAGCCTGCCGGATTCCCTGAAAGGAGCATCGAGATGAAAGCCGTTGGATTGACCCGTTATCTGCCGATCGACGACCCGCAAGCGTTGCTCGACGTCGAACTGCCGCAACCCGTGCCGGGCCCGCGGGATGTGCTCGTGAAGGTCGAGGCGATTTCCGTGAACCCGGTCGACACCAAGGTGCGTGCGCCGAAGCCGCAGGTCGAGGAGACGCCGCGCGTGCTCGGCTGGGATGCGGCCGGCACGGTCGTCGCGGTCGGCGCCGACGTCACGCTGTTCCGGCCCGGCGACGAAGTGTTCTACGCGGGCAGCATCACGCGGCCCGGCGCGAACAGCGAATTTCACGCGGTCGACGAGCGGATCGCCGCGCTGAAGCCGCGCACGCTCGACTTCGCGGCGGCGGCCGCGCTGCCGCTGACCGCGCTGACCGCGTGGGAAGCGCTGTTCGACCGGTTGCGCGTGTCGCCGCAGGGCGCGGACGCGGGCAAGTCGGTGCTGATCATCGGCGGCGCGGGCGGCGTGGGCTCGATTGCAATCCAGCTCGCGAAGACGCTCGGCAAGCTGCACGTGATCGCGACCGCGTCGCGGCCGGCGTCGGCCGACTGGGTTCGCGCGCTGGGCGCGGATGCAGTGGTCGACCATTTCGGCGATCTGCCGGCGCAATTGCGCGAGATCGGCCATCCGAGCGTCGACTACGTGCTGATCTTCAACGACACCGACCATCATTTCCCGGCCGCCGCGGAAGTCATCCGGCCGCAGGGCGGCATTTGCACGATCGTCGAGAACGCGAAGCCGGTGCCGGTCGAATTGCTGAAGGCGAAGAGCGCCGCGTTTCACTGGGAATTCATGTTCACGCGTGCGATGTTCGAGACGCCGGACATGATCGAGCAGCACAAGATCCTGAGCGAGGTGGCGCGGCTCGTCGACGGCGGCACGCTGCGCACGACGCTCGGCGAACAGCTCGGCACGATCAATGCCGAGAACGTGCGGCGCGCGCACCGGATGCTCGAGGGCGGGCGCGCGATCGGCAAGCTCGTGTTGAGCGGGTTCTGAGCCGGCGGTACGCGTAAGGTTGCGGCGCCGCGAACGCAAGCGGGGTAACACCCGATGCGTTTGCGGCGCATTGCATCCCGCTTGGCGGTAGACTGGCAGCGCATCATGCATCGAAAACCGCGCGGCACGCGCGTGCCGCCGCATTACAAGGAGGTCAGCATGAGCCAACGCAGCTTGTCGGTCGCCGCATCGTGGTCGGTCGTGTTCGCGGCGGCGTGCGTCAGCGCGAGCGTATTCGCGGCGCCGCCGGTCAAGGGCAGCCTGAAGGGCGGCGGTACGGGACAGCTCGAATACACCGTCAAGGTCGACTCGAAGACCTTCGGCAATACGCAGGAGACCCGCAAGATCCGCTCGGGCGAGACGGACGATTTCAACTGGAAGTCGGTGCCGCCGAGCGGTGCCGTGGCGATGCCGGACGGCTGCCCGAACGCCGACAACCTGCCGCGCGACGCGAACGGCGCGATGGTGCGGCAGACCCAGGTGCGGCTCGCGCCGTCGGTCGACGCAAAGGGCGTCGCCAACGTGCAGTTGAGCTTCCAGGCGGCCGCGCCGAAGGGCACGCGCAGCGTGACGGCCGGCGGCAAGTCGCTGCAGTGTCCGGACGTCGCGTCGGTAAGCCAGGTGAAGTGGGTGTCGATTCCGACCAACGGCGGATCGAAGTCCGTGACGATGAGCGACGGCACCAAGGTGACGGTGTCGATCAAGCATTGAGCGGCGCGCGCGAGCCGGCGTTTCGTCCGGTCCGGTGCGCGCGCAACCGGTTCGACGGGCGGAACGAGCAAGCCAGCACGCGAGCAGGTCGGCCGTGCCGCCGTCGCGATGCATCCGCTGCCGGCTTCGCGGCGCGGCGCGGCGCCGCGACCGTGCAACGGCGACGTGTGACGTGATGCGGATGTCACGTCATGCTCGCGCGCATCCTGTCCGTCCGGTCATGACATTCCGGTGAAACTTCGCATGCGCAGGCTACCGCCGCGCGTCAGTGCGTGCGCTCTTCGAGCCGCGACGCGAGAAAGCGGTGATCGGCCGAGAACAGCCGGCGATAGGTCATCAGCACCGCGCCGACGGTGCCGAGCGCGGACGCGGCGGCGATCAGGAACATGATCACGATCTGGTAGCGCACGGCCTGCAGCGGCGACTGGCCGGCCAGCACCTGGCCCGTCATCATCCCCGGCAGGCTCACGACGCCGACCACCGCCATCTGGTTCAGCGTCGGCAGCATGCCCGCGCGCACGGCCTGGCGCGCGGCGTCCTGCGCGGCTTCCCAGCGCGTCGCACCCAGCGCGAGCGCGGTTTCGACGCGATCGCGGCGCGCGGTGAGTTCCTCCATCATCCGCTCGACGCCGAGCGAGACGCCCGTCAGCGTATTGCCGAGAATCATCCCGAGGATCGGGATCGCGTATTGCGGCGCAAACCACGGATGGATGCGGATCACGACGAACAGGCCGACCGCCGCGACGAACCAGCTGCTGAACCAGATCGACGCGATGCTGTCGATGCGTTGGCCGCGGTACGTGCGCTTGCCGCGCCCCGCGCCGGCGAAACCGGCGATCAGCGTCATCAGCGCGGTGAGCGGCAGCACGACGTACCAGTGCGGATGGCCGAACACCCAGCCGAGCACGTAGCCGATCGCGAGCAACTGCACGACGGTGCGCACCGCCGCGAGCGCGAGCTTGCGGCCGAGGCCGAGCGACAGCGCCGCCGAGATCGCGCCGTTGACGGCGACGAGCGCGGCGGCGATGCCGACGTCGACCAGACTCAGGTCCTGCAGGGCGGGGCTCATCGCGCAACCTCCGTCGGGTTGGCCGCGTGCAATACGCCGGCCTGCATCACGAGCCGTGTCGTGCCGATCCGCGCGGCCTGGGCCGGATCGTGCGAGATCCACATGTATGCGCGCACGTCGGGCGCGGCGTCGAACCATGCGCCGACGAGCGCTTCGATCGCGCGTGCCGATTCGGGATCGAGCGCGGAGGTGGGCTCGTCGAGCAGCAGCACGTCGGGATCGAGCTGCAGCACGCGCAGCAGCGCGGCGATCTGCGCCTCGCCGCCGGACAGGTCGCTCGCGCGCTTGTCGAGAAAGTCGGCGCCGCGGCCGGCCTGTGCGGCAAGCGTTTCGGCGCGTGCCCGATCGAACGCGACGTCGCGATAGATCGCGAGCGAATACGGATAGCGCAACTGCGATTCGACGGTGCCGTCCATTTGCGCGGGGCGCTGGCGGACATAGGCGACACTGCGCCGGTAGCGCGGAATCGCGCTGCGCCGGATCCGGCTGCCGCGCCACAGGAGGCGGCCGCCGTCGAGCGGATCGAGTAGCGCGAGGGCGCGCAGCAGCACGCTCTTGCCCGACCCGGAGGGGCCGGTGACAGCAATTCGCGATCCCGCGGCGAGGCTGAAATCGGTCGGGGCCAGCAGCGTCTTGCCGCTGCCGGCGTCGCGCCGTGTGATGTGCTGCGCGTCGATGAGGCCGGTGGGGGAGGTCATGTCACAAATGAAAAAAAGCGTTAATGGCGCCGAAAGGCCGTCATGTCGTGCGTCATAATACCGATCGAAAAGCCGCAGTTGTCGTGCGCCGTTCGTCCACGCAGGCGGACCGGCATGGTGCGGCAACACTTCAGAACAACAACGGAACCGCCATGACGCTAACCCGAGCCATCGGCAAATCGGCTGCATGGGTCGTCGGTATCGTCGCGGTGCTCATCGCGGCGGCCGGCGTCTTTCTTTTCACGTTCGACTGGAACCGCGCGAAACCGTGGGTCAACGAACAGGTGAGCGCCGCACTCGGCCGCCCGTTCGCGATCAACGGCGACCTCAAGGTCGGCTGGCGTCGCCCCGATGGCGAAACCGGCTGGCGCGCATGGGTGCCCTGGCCGAGCTTCTCCGCCACGCAACTCGAGATCGGCAATCCCGACTGGGCGAAGGCGCCCAAGTTCGTCACGCTCGATGCCGCGCACTTCGATCTCGCGATCCTGCCGCTGCTTGCGCATGAAATCGTCATCCCGTCGATCGACGTCGTGAATCCCGCCGTCGATCTCGAGCGGCGCGCGGACGGCAGCAATACGTGGACCTTCCAGTTCAAGCAATCGTCGCAGCCTTCGCGGTGGAAGGTGCGGCTCGACAGCTTCGGGTTCGCGAAGGGCACCGTCACGTATCGCGACGCGATCACGAAGGCCGATCTGACCGTCGCGATCGATACGCTCGGCCAGCCGATCCCCCTCGGCGACGTGCTGAAGGAACAGGAGCAGACGTCGCGTGCGGCGTCGGCGCAGCGCGTGGGCAAGCATGGCGCCGCGCAACTGGGCGCGAAGGCCGATGCGCAAGCCGCGTCGGGGGCGAGCGCGGCCGCGGCCTCGGGCGCGTCGGCCGCGAGTGTCGTAGCGTCGGCCGCTTCCGGTTCGTCGGGGTTGCCCGCTGCGTCCGCGCCTGCCACGCCTTCCGCGTCGGCGGCCCCTGCCGCTGCCGCGTCCGGCGCCAGCGGGGCGGCGGCGCCCCCGAAGCCGTCCGGCCCGACCTATGCCTTCGGGCTGAAGGTCGACGGCCGTTACAAGAACGTGCCGATCAGCGGGACCGGCAAGGTCGGCGGCGTGCTCGCGATCCAGGATGCGTCGCGGCCGTTCCCGCTGCAGGCCGACGTGAAGGCCGGCGATACGCGGCTCGCGATCGTCGGCACGCTGACCGATCCGATGCATCTCGCGGCGCTCGACCTGCGGCTGTGGCTGCAGGGCACGTCGATGTCGCACCTTTATCAGCTCACCGGCATCACGCTGCCCGATACGCCGCCTTATGCGACCGAAGGGCGCTTGATCGGCAACTTCAAGCCGCATGCGAGCACCTTCCGCTACGAGAACTTCAACGGCCGCGTCGGCGGCAGCGACCTCGGCGGCACGCTCGTCTGGGCGCAGCGCGCGCCGCGGCCGAAGCTGTCGGGCGAACTCGTGTCGAACCTGCTGCAGTTCTCCGATCTCGCGCCGGTGATCGGCGCGGATACGGCCGCGAGCAAGGCCAAGCGCGGCGACACGACGCGCCAGCCGCCCGATCGCGTGCTGCCGGTGGAGACGTTCCGCACCGAACGCTGGAGCGCGATCGACGCGGACGTGAAATTTACCGGCCGCAAGCTGATCAAGAGCCCGCAGTTGCCGATCACCAACCTGTACACACACATTCTGATGCAGGACGGCGTGCTGTCGTTCGAGCCGCTGCAGTTCGGTGTCGCGGGCGGCACACTCGAGACGAACGCGCATCTCGACGGCAGTCGCACGCCGCTCAAGGGCCGCTTCAAGCTGGTCGCACGGCATCTGAAGCTCAAGCAGCTGTTCCCGACGCAGAAGGTCATGCAGACGGCACTCGGCGAAATCAACGGCGACGCGTCGCTGTCGGCAACCGGCAATTCGCCGGCCGCGCTCGCGGCGACGTCGACCGGCGAAGTGAAGGCGCTGATCACCAACGGCCGCATCAGCCGCTTGCTGATGGAGGCGGCGGGTTTGAACGTCGCGAACGTCGTCTACGAGAAGCTGTTCGGCAACCGCGACGTCAACATCAATTGCGCGGCGATCGATTTCGTGGCGACCGACGGCATGCTCGACCCGAAGGTCTTCGCGCTCGATACCGACGATGCGCTGATCAACGTCGACGGCCCGATCAGCCTGCGCGACGAATCGCTCGACCTGAAGATCCATCCGCATACGAAGGGCTTCCGGATCTTCTCGCTGCGCTCGCCGTTGTATGCGAAGGGCACGTTCAAGAACCCGAAGGTCGGCGTCGATGCGGGCGCGCTCGCACTGCGCGCCGGCGCGATGATCGGGCTCGGGCTGATCAACCCGTTCGCGGCGCTGATCCCGCTGATCGCGCCGAGCAACAACCGCGACGTGCCATGCTCGGAACTGTTCGGGCAGATGAAGGCGCAGGCGGCGCAGAAGGCGGCCAGCAAGGCCGGCAAATGATGCGCGTCAGCGGCCCGCGCGCGCCCACTGCAGCACGGCGTCGACCTCGCGGCCGTCGATCCGCACCGGCGCGACGGTGCCGAGCTGCAGACGATCGCCGTCGAGCATGACGGCCCGCTGCTGGACGTCGCCGATCCAGTTCGGGAACAGGCTGACGTCCATCGCGTGGGTCAGCGTGCCGTCGTCGGCGACCTGAAAGGGGCCGGAGTAGGCGATATAGCCGCGCGCGGCGGCCGCGCATTCGTCGTCGGTGCCGCCCTGAAGATCGCCGTTGGTGTAGCGCGGCCGGCCGGCGGCCATGAGCTGGGCCGACATGTAGCCGTCCGGCGTATAGAGGATCCAGCCGCGTACGTCGCGGCCGAGCGGATAGGCGGACGGGCTGCCGTCGCACGGGCGGATTTCGTAGGACACGAGGCGCCATGCGCCGACGAGACGTTCGCGAAGCTGGCTGGCGAGCATGCGGGCTTCCGGTGAGACGGCGGTAGGGCGCGTGCCGTCGTGTCGATGGGCCGCCGGGCGGCGAGGCGGAGGGCCTGGAACGGGCTGCCGGGCGGTGCGGTCGGCAGTTTCGCCGACACCTGCTAAAATACACGGTTTTCCGTCGATTTCTCTCTTACGGGACCTGCCGTGCTTTCTACTGCCAACATCACGATGCAATTCGGGCCGAAGCCCTTGTTCGAGAATATCTCGGTCAAATTCGGCGAGGGCAACCGCTACGGTCTGATCGGCGCAAACGGCTGTGGCAAGTCGACCTTCATGAAGATCCTCGGCGGCGATCTCGAGCCGAGCGCCGGCAACGTCGCGCTGGAGCCGAATGTCCGCCTGGGCAAGCTGCGCCAGGACCAGTTCGCGTATGAAGACGTGCGCGTGCTCGACGTCGTGATGATGGGCCACACCGAAATGTGGGCCGCGATGACCGAGCGCGACGCGATCTACGCGAACCCGGAAGCCACCGACGACGACTACATGCACGCGGCCGAGCTCGAGGGCAAGTTCGCCGAATACGGCGGCTACGACGCCGAGGCGCGCGCGGGCGCGCTGCTGCTCGGCATCGGCATCGAGGAGAAGTTCCACAACGGCACGATGGCCGACGTCGCGCCGGGCTGGAAGCTGCGCGTGCTGCTCGCGCAGGCGCTGTTCTCGAAGCCGGACGTGCTGCTGCTCGACGAACCGACCAACAACCTCGACATCAACTCGATCCGTTGGCTCGAGCACACGCTCAACGAGTACAACTCGACGATGATCATCATCTCGCACGATCGTCACTTCCTGAACTCGGTGTGCACGCACATGGCCGACATGGACTACGGCACGCTGAAGGTCTGGCCGGGCAACTACGACGACTACATGCTCGCATCGGCGCAGGCGCGCGAGCGTCAGGCCGCGGCGAACGCACGTGCGAAGGAGCGCGTGGCCGAACTGCAGGATTTCGTGCGCCGCTTCTCGGCGAACAAGTCGAAGGCGCGCCAGGCCACCAGCCGCGCGAAGCAGATCGACAAGATCAAGATCGAGGAATTCAAGCCGTCGTCGCGGCAGAACCCGTTCATCCGCTTCGAGTTCGAGAAGAAGCTGCACAACGTCGCGGTGGTCGCCGAAGAGATCACGAAGAAGTACGAGCGCACGATCTTCCAGAACTTCAACCTGTCGGTGCAGCCGGGCGAGCGCATCGCGATCATCGGCGAGAACGGCGCGGGCAAGACGACGCTGCTGCGCTCGCTGCTCGGCGCGCTGCCGCTCGATCACGGCACGGTGAAGTGGTCGGAGAACGCGAACGTCGGCTACATGCCGCAGGACACGTACGAGGAATTCCCGGACGACATCACGCTGATGGACTGGATCGACCAGTACCGCAAGGACGGCGACGACGAAACGATGGTGCGCGGCACGCTGGGCCGTCTGCTGTTCTCGTCGGACGACATCAAGAAGTCGGTGAAGGTGCTGTCGGGCGGCGAGAAGGGCCGCATGATCTGGGGCAAGTTGATGCTCGGCCGCCACAACGTGCTGCTGATGGACGAGCCGACCAACCACATGGACATGGAATCGATCGAGTCGCTGCAGATCGCGCTCGAGCAGTTCGAAGGCACGCTGATCTTCGTGTCGCACGACCGCGAATTCGTGAGCGGGCTGGCGAACCGGATCATCGAAGTGCGTACGGACGGCACGCTGAACGACTTCGGCGGGAATTACGAGGAGTTCCTGACGAGTCAGGGGCAGGAGTAAGTGTCCTGAGGTTTCGTCCGGTCGTGGGTCCAGGTTAGGAGTCGCCGCACCCGGCGAATCGCCCGAAGCGCGACAGGCCCGCATCGACAGCAATGTCGATGCGGGCTTTTTCATCTCCGCTGCGGCAAAACCTGCCACGCCGCGCATTCCAGTTTCCTTTGCTTGATCGACTTCGGGTAAATTAACCACCCAACACCGCCCATCATTCCCCATTTCGCCCCGGAGCCGCTCTCGATGCAGGACCATCCTCTCGCGCTCGACCTGTCCGGCCTTGCGCCCAGCCTCTACGCGCAGGGCACCGAGGAGGGCATCCTGTCGCGTCTGATGGAGCGGATCGCGCCGACCCACCGCTTCTGCGTCGATATCGGCGCGAGCGACGGCCTGCGCAACAGCAATACCGCGCGCCTGCTGCGCGAGCAGGATTGGTCCGGCGTACTCGTGGAAGGCAGCGCATACCGGTTCGGCAAGCTTGCCGCGCACTACGCGGGCGTGGAGCGCGTGCGCCTGCATCACGATCGCGTGCAGCCCGACACGGTTGACCGACTGCTCGCCGACGCGAACGTACCGACCGACTTCGACCTGCTGTCGATCGACATCGACGGCAACGATTACTGGGTGTGGCGCGGCCTGCAGTCGTTCCGGCCGCGCATCGTCGTGATCGAATACAACCCGTACTACACGCCGCCCGAGCGCTGGGTCATGTGCTTCAATCCCGACCACGAATGGGACGGCTCGACCTATTACGGCGCGAGCCTCGAATCGCTCGTTCGTCTCGGCAGGCAGAAGGGCTATGAACTCGTCTGCTGCGACGACATGGGCAACAACGCGTTCTTCGTGCGGCACGATCTGTACCCGCTGCTCGGCATCGAGAACAACGATCCGTCGGTGCTGTTCCGGCCGGCGATGTACAAGCTGCGCTACGTCGGACACAACACGTTCCTGACCGGCCATCCGTATCGGCACGGGCCGGCCGAGCACATCTGAATGGATTTGCTCGCCGTCACCTTCGACGAGATTCGCGATGCCTATGGGCTCGGTCGCGGCGGGGAGCCGACGCAGGTCAGCGAGCGGGTGTGGCGTCTGCCGACCGACGGCGGCGCGGCCGTGGCGGTCAAGCTCCATGCGCTTGAGCACCATGCGCGAGCGATCAAGGAGACCGCCGTCCTCGCGCATCTGGAAACGCATGGCGATACGCGTTTCCATGTGCAGACGCTCGAGCGTACGACGTCCGGCGCGTCGCTGTGGTCGGGGCAGCATTCGCACGCGATGCTGACGCGCTGGGAAGCCGGGCAATTCAAAACCTACGATACGTTCTCGCCAACCGAATGGGAGGCGCTCGGCGCGAGTCTGGCCGCGTTGCACCTGAGCCTCGAATCACTGCGTCTGCCGTCGCGCGATACGATCCGCGCGCGGCTGACCTCGATCGATGCGGACACGGTGCGCCGCAGTCTGCTGGATGCACTCGATCGAGTGAATGCGAGCGCCGCCGCCGCCGCGAACCTGCGCCGCTATGTCGATCTCGCGCTGCGCATGCTCGATCGCTACTATCCGGGCAGCATCGATGCGTTTCCGGCCGACGATCCGCAGCACCCGATCCACAACGACTACAACCAGTTCAACTATCTGTTCACGGGCACGCTGCCGCCGCTGATCCTCGACTGGGAGGCGTCGATCGGCGCGCCTCGCGAATACGAGCTGGTGCGATGCCTGAATCACTTGCCGCTGGAAGCGCCGCACCTCGCGGCAGCGTTCGTGCGTGCCTATCGGCGCGTGCGGCCGGTGAACCCGGCCAACCTCGAATGGGCGGTCGATGCCGCATGCTTGCAGCACGCGCTCAAGCTGTGGATCGTGCAAGGCTGGCTCGACGATCCGTCGCGCTTCGCGTCGCACCTGAACGGCGCGGTGACGATGGCGTCGGCGATGGTGGACGCGCGTGACCATCTGGTCGATTTCTTTTTTCGATGCGTGGAAGCAGGAAGCTGATGTGATTACGAATCCGAACACGGTCCCGAATCCGCCGCGCGCCGGCGAGCGACAGCACGTGTTTCCGCCGCCGCTGGATCGCGATTACCGCGTCGAGGACGGGCGCGTCCAGACGCGCTCGCTGGAAGCGCATATCGTCGATCACTGCAACCTGACCTGTGCGGAATGCTGTTCGCTGTCGCCGCTTTTGCCCGAATGGTATGCACGCCCCGAATCGATCGAAGCCGATCTGCGCAAGGCCGCGAAGGTGTTGCGCCCGCGGATGTTCAAGCTGGTCGGCGGCGAACCGTTGCTGCATCCGGCGCTCGTCGAACTCGTCGAACGCGTGCGCGGCACGGGCATCGCGCCCGTGATCTCGGTCACGACGAACGGCCTGAAGCTCGGCGAGATGCCCGACGCGTTCTGGCAAGCGGTGGATGCGCTGACGATCTCGCGCTATCCGAAGCCGGCGCTCTCCGCCGATCTGATCGCGCACGTCGAGCACCAGGCCGCGCGCTTCGACGTGCGCCTGAACTGGAAGGTGCAGGACGTGTTCACGACGATGAACCGCGCCCAGCCCGGTACGGACCGCGACGAAGCCCGGCGTCTTTATCACGATTGCTGGATCCGCGAGCGCTGCCATATGATTCGCGACGGCATGTTCTACACGTGCACGCGTCCCGCGCATTTCCATACGCTGTACAAGGGCGAGAAGGATTTCCAGGCCGACGGCCTGCCGTTGCGCGACGATGCGGGCATGCTCGACGCGATGCTGGCCTATCTGCAACGCGAGACGCCGCTCGAAGCCTGCCTGCATTGTCAGGGCGGCAGCGCCCCGGTGGCGCCGCATCGCATCCTCAAACGCATTGAAGTGGACACCTTGAAGGCTCGTTATCCATGATCGTCGGCACGCGCGACCCGTTCGGTTTCGATCGTCTGCACTACCATCCGCGCAGCGGCGTGTCGGCGTCCGGCATCCGCGCCGTATTGCGGGCGTCGGGGCAACCGGCCGGCGCGCCGGATGCGGCCGCCATCGCGGGCTATCTGAGCGGCGAGCGCCTCGTCGGCCGGACCGTGCTGCGCGACGTGCTCGCGGTGCCGCCCGGCCATGCACTGATCCGGTCGCCGCAAGGGCTGGCGGTGCAGCCGGCGCCCGAGCGGCCGCAGCATGCCGATCTCGACACCGTGCTGCGCGCGTCGCTGCAGCGCGCGCTCGACAGCGGCAAGCGCGTCGCACTGGCGCTGAGCGGCGGGCTCGATTCGGCGCTGCTGCTCGCGTTGCTGCGCGAGCTCGGCGCGTTGGGGCATGTGACGGCCTACATCCTCGCGACCGACATGCCCGATTACTGCGAACGCGATGCGGCGCTCGAACTCGCCGCGCGGATGCAGGCGAACGTGAAGATCGTACGCGCGAACGAGGCCGATTTCGTCGCGGCGCTGCCGAGAACGACCCATGCGGTCGAGGAGCCGATGTTCAACCTGCATCCGGTCGCGAAGCTGCTGCTGGCCGATGCGATGGCGGCGGACGGCGTCGAGGTGGCGATTACCGGCGACGGCGCGGATCAGGTATTGCGCCGCGACCGGTCGGCCAACTATCTGCCGCTGTGCCATGCGTTGTTCGACGCCGCGTCGGTCGACCTGCATCCGCCGTTCGTCGACCCCGACGTCGTCGCGCATCTGACGAGCGTCGCGCCCGACCCGAACAAGCAGTGCCTGCGCGATCTCGGTGCGCGCCTGAACCTGCCGGACCGTCTCGTGCATGGCCCCAAGCGCGGGCGGCTCGCGCCGGCGATGGATCTCGCGACGCTGCTCGATCGCGGCCGCACGCATGCGCTGGCCGACACGCTCGGCTTGCCCGCGCCCGCGTTGCAGACGGATACCGAGCGCGTGTTGTGGACGACGCTGACACTGATTCTCGATCATCTCGATCGCCTTCATCCCGATGCCGCGCATCGCCCGACCTGAGCCGCTCATGAAACGCATCCTGTTCTGCGTCGTGCCCGAGAAGGGCCACGTCAATCCCTGCATCGGCCCGGCCCAGCATCTGCGCGCCGCCGGTTGCGACGTCGCGTTCTATGCGCCGGCCGACATCAGCGAGCAGCTCGATAGCGCCGGCGACTTCGCGTTCGTCGGGCCGCGCGAGACGCCCGAGCGCCACGACCTGTCGCGTGGCGCGAGCTTCGCCGCGAACATTCGCGACGCGGACTGGCTGCGGCACTGGATCCGCACACTGCTGATCGACCTCGCGCCCGCGCAGGTGGACGGCATCCGCGCGGTGCTGCGCGAATGGCAGCCCGACGTGGTCGTGATCGATCCGCTGCTCTATGCCGCGGCGATTGCCGCCGAACTGGAAGGGCTGCCGTGGGTCTCGATGTCCAATTCGCTGAATCCGGTGCTGCCGGACGATCTGGATTCGGAACTGCTGCGCACGGTGCGATGGCTGGAACCGGAACGCACGCGGCTGTTCGCCCGCTACGGCCTCGACGCGCGCTTTCGCGGTTGCGACGTGCTGTCGCCGCACCTGACGCTCGCGTTCACGACCGACGCGCTGGTCGGCGCGCCGCCGCCCGGCGTCGAACTGGTCGGCCCCGCGATGCCGTCGGGCCCGCGCGGCGACGAGACGGCGTTCCCGTGGGAACGCGTCGATGCGGATCGCCCGCTCGTCTATATGTCGCTCGGCAGCCAGCTTTACTACCATCCGGCGCTGTTCGCGAAGGTGATCGAGGCGACGCGCGCGACGTCCGCGCAACTGGTGCTGTCGGTCGGCGAGCTGGTCGATTCGGATCTGCTGCCGGCCGGCGACGAACGCGTGATCGCCGTACGTTACGCGCCGCAACTGGCGCTGCTGCGGCGCACGCATGCGTTCGTCAGCCACGGCGGCGCGAATTCGGTGATGGAGTCGCTCGCGTGCGGCGTGCCGATGCTGCTGTCGCCGTTCTGCAACGACCAGTTCCATTCGGCGCATTTCGTCGAGCGGGCCGGCGCGGGCTGCGTGCTCGATCTGCAGCAGGCCGGCGTCGCGGAAATCGCCGGCGCGCTCGAACGACTGTTGCGCCCGGGATCGTTGCGCGAGCAGGCGGCACGGATCCGCGACAGCTATGCCGCGCGCGACGGCTCCGCGCAGGCCGCCCGCCTGATCAGCGCACTCGCTTCAGGAAGCCGCCTGGCGACAGCGTCATGAGTACGCGGTCCTCGATGTCGTGATCGACGTCGAACCGGTCGTCGCGGGCCAGAAATTCGCGTGCGGCCGTGGCCGGGTTGTTGCCTCGGCCGTACGGCTTGCCGTCGAACATCGACTCGGGCAGGTATTCCATGATGGTGTCCATCACGATCGCGTAGCTGCCGGGCGTCACGAACGGCGCATAGCATTCGAGTTCGCGCAGCACGTGCGCGTGCGTATGCGTGAGATCGAGGATCGCCATCACGCGCGCGCCGTCGCCGATCTGCGCGCGTACCGAGGCGAGCGTGTCGGCCGCGCACGATTCGCCTTCGATCAGCACCATGCGGTGGGCGAGCCGGTGCGCGTGCAGGCGCTGCCTGACCTCGTCGCGCAGGCGCGGCTCGATCGCGACGACGCGGCCCGGGTTGCCCGCCAGTTCGAGCATCGACGCGGTGAACACCACGCCGCCGCCCGCGGCGATGCCGGTCTGGACGATGCAGTCGGGGCGCTCGCGCCAGATCAGTTCCTGCAGCGCGAGCATGTCGCCGGGCAGATGGAAGAAGCGCTCGCCGAGCCAGCGGGTCTGGAACAGATGGCCGAATTCGGCGGCGCGCGTCAGCCATTCGACGTTGATGTCCCGCATGCGGGCCGAAGGACGCTCTGACATGGTCGATGCAACGAGTGAGAGTAACGTGAAAACGCTGGAATCGTGGCTAAAGCGGTACTGGAACATCGGGCCGGCGCGCCTGCGGGCGCTGGCGTCGGGCCATACTAACAAAACGTATCTCGTCGAGTGCGATACGGGGCGCACGGTGCTGCGCGTGTCGTGGGCCGGCAAGCCGCTCGGGCAGATGCGGCGCGAGGCGTCGATACTCGGCCGTCTCGGCGATGCGCGCATGGCGTCGAAGCTGCCCGCGCTGCCTCGGCTGCGGCCGACGGTCGATGCGCAAACCGGCGTGCAGATGCCCGACGGAAGCTGGCTGCATCTGTTCGAGCATATCGACGGCCGTCCCGGCTTGCCGGACGACCCGCACGCGGGGGCGACCGATGCGATGCGCACGCTCGCGCGTCTGCATACGGCACTGGCCGCGATACCCGCCAGCGAAGCGGCGCCGCTGGCGTGGTTGCGCGCACGTCATGCGCGTGTGGCGGCGCGCGCGATGCCGTCGCTGCCGGGCGACCTGAGCGACGCTTACGACACGGTGATCCGGCGGATCGGCGCGCATCTCGACGCAGCGTCGTCGTGGCTCACGGGGCAGGTGCATTGGCTGCACGGCGACTATCACGCAGGCAACCTGCTGTATGTCGGCAACGCGGTGAACGGCGTGCTGGATTTCGACGATGTGGGGCAGGGGGCGCAATGGCTCGAGGCGGCCTTTGCGTCGTTCGCGCTGTCGCGCGATGCGGACCGCGACGACTGCTTCGTGTTCGACCGTGCGCGATGGGCGGCCTGCCTGCAGGTTTATGCGGCGACGCGGGCCGACGCGGCGCCCGAATGGCTGCGCGACAACCGCGAGCCGTTGATGGCGCTGTTCTGCGCGGACCAGACGCTGATCCATCTCGAAGCCGCGCAGCGCGGCCTGTGGAGGCCGGGGCCGGGCATCGGATTCCTCGGCGGCTGGCGTCAGTTGCTCGACGGGGCACGGCCCGCGGATTAGCCGGCCGTCGCCTCAGCGCTGCCGGTTCAGGAACAGCCGTACGGCTTCGACCGTGTTGGGCCGCGCGTCGCCGTGCCGCGATCCGTCGTGCAGGCAGAACAGTACGTCGCGATGCTGGGCTGCGCAGGCGTCGACGTGCGCGCACATCGCGTCGAACAGCGCCTGCGGCGATGGCGCCGGCCGCTGCCAGTCGTCCAGTATCGCGGTCCAGCCGGTGTGTTCGCGTTGCAGGCGCGCGAGCACGGCGGCGCGATCGTCCTGCGGCAGCAATCCGTACGGAAGACGCAGCGGGATCGCGTCCGGCGCGGCGAGGCCGGCGCGGCGGTAGACGTCGCGAATCAGCATGTCGGTCGTGTGGATTTCGTCGATCAGTGCAGCGTCCGCGAGCGCTCCCGGCCGCGCATGCGAATGGGTGTGATTGCCGAGCCGATGGCCTTCGCGCGCGATTCTCGTCGCGACGTCGAGCGCGCCCGCCAGGTGCTTGCCGAGCACGAAGAAGGTCGCCGCGCATGATGCGTCGCGTAGCACGTCGAGCAGCGCGGGCGTGGAGGGGCCGGGGCCGTCGTCGAAACTGAGGTGAATGGAGGTCATGGGTTGGCGGGGCCGCTCACTGAACTGGGTCAATGGCCGGCGGGCACGTGCCGACCGGACGCGCGCCGGCCGTCAGCGCGGTCGATGCGTCGGCGATCAGCAGAAGTCGATGGGCAAACGCCACGCGAGTGATCCTTCCTGTCCGAGATCGATGTCGGGTCGCGACGGCCGAACGGCCGGCGACGACGATTCTATGACGCTTCGCGCGGGCCGGCGAGACGGAATGGCGGTCGCACGCGTATCGAGCCGGCGAGGCCGCGCGCAATCTCGCGTCAAGCATTGTCAAATCGCCGCGATATCACGATGCCTGACGTTTCATGCGGCGCCGGAGGCTGTCATGTCGCGGTCGATTGAGTATCCTTGGATGCGAATCGCGGTACTCACGCAGTCACAACCGGGAGGCTTCACATGAATGCACGTCTTTACCGCGCGACCGTTGCCGGCGCGCTGATCGGATTGCTCGCGCCGTTTTCGGTCGCGCATGCGCAACTGGGCGATGTCCTGAAGCAGGTCGGCGGTGGCGGCGATTCGGGCGGCAGCGCGGGCGGGGCGCTGGGCAACCTCGGCGGACTGGGCGGCGCGCTGACGGGCGGCGGCGGTACGTCGCTGATGCCGGGCAGCACCGGCAACGTCGCGGGCCTGCTGCAGTTCTGCATCCAGAACAACTATCTCGGCGGCGCAACCGGCGGCGGCGCGGCGTCGGTGAAGGACGCGCTGATGGGCAAGCTCGGCGGCAACGCGTCGTCCGACAGCGACTATACGAGCGGCGCGAGCGGGATCCTCGACGCAGGCAACGGCAGCAAGCTCGATCTGAGCGGCGATGGCCTGAAGCAGCAGGTGGCGAAGCGGGTTTGCGACAAGGTGCTGACGCAGGCCAAGTCGCTGCTGTAAACGTATCGGCACGCATCGCGCGTGCCGATACCGGGGGCGGTGCGCATGCACCGTCCCCCGTCGATCATTCCGGCCGCTACGTTCGTCGCGGCGAAAAGCGCGTCGCGGGCGGCGATGCCGCGCCTCGTCGCACGGGCGGCCCCCGTGCGGCTCAATCGGCCAGCCGCTTGTCCGCGAGCGCCTTGCAGCAGTCCTCGTACACCCATTGCACGAGTTTGGCCCGATAGTCGAGATCGTCGGTATCGACGATTTCCTCGACCGCGTCGCGCGCCCACGATGCGTCGACGAACCCCGCATGCCGCTTCGCGATGTCCTGCGCGAGCGCCGCGAGCCGGGCGACCGCGAGCCAGTCGGCCTGGCGGTGATGGCGGTCGAGCCAGCGGTGCGCGGCCTGGACCTGGAACGCGGCGTCCGGCCATGATTCGTTGAGGTAAAACGCGCCGAGGTTGCCGCAGGTGAGCCAGCAAAGCAGCTCCAGGCGGTCTTGCGAGCCGAGGGTATGGGATGCGTCGGACATGGCAGCGCTCACGAAGTGCGTCGATTCCGGGCGGCGCCGGCCGCAACGGGCCGATGCCGATAATAAAAACATAGCACGATGCAGGCCCGGCCGCGCATCCTGGCGGATGCCGGCGTGGCGGCGGCCCGACGAATGCGTGGCCGGCCACGCGCGGCGGGCGGCGGCGTACCGACGCGACGGCGCCCGGTCCTTTCGAATGGCTGTCATTCGTCACACCAGCCACCGGAACGCTCGCTAGAATGTCGGCTTCCCTGGAGGCGGAACACGATGAAAATCTACGACCAGTTCTACATCGACGGCGCATGGCGCAAACCGGCCGGCACCGGCACGATCGACGTGATCGATTCGGGCACCGAAGCCGTGATCGGCCGGATTCCCGAGGGCGTCGCGTCCGACGCGCAGGACGCGATCCGCGCGGCGCGCGCGGCCTTCGACGCATGGGCGGCCACGCCGGCCGCGACGCGCGCGGGTTATCTGCGCAAGATCGTCGAGCATCTGCAGGCGCGCAGCGAGGAACTCGCGCAGTCGATCACCGGCGAAGTCGGCATGCCGATCAAGCTGTCGCGCGCGATCCAGGTCGGCGGCCCGATCTACAACTGGAAGGCGTACGCGAAGCTCGCCGAATCGTTCGAATTCGAGGCGCAGGTCGGCAACTCGCTGGTGGTGCGCGAGCCGGTCGGCGTCGTCGCGGCGATCACGCCGTGGAACTACCCGCTCAACCAGATCACGCTGAAGGTCGCGCCGGCGCTCGCGGCCGGCTGCACGGTCGTGCTGAAGCCGTCCGAAGTCGCGCCGCTCAACGCGTTCATGCTCGCCGAAGCGATCCACGCGGCCGGGCTGCCGGCCGGCGTGTTCAACCTGGTGTGCGGGTACGGCCCGGTCGTCGGCGAGGTGCTGGCCACCGATCCGGACGTCGACATGGTGTCGTTCACCGGCTCGACGCGTGCGGGCAAGCGCGTGGCCGAGCTGGCGGCCGCGGGTGTCAAGCGCGTCGCGCTGGAGCTGGGCGGCAAGTCGGCGTCGGTGATCCTCGACGATGCCGATTTCGCGACGGCGGTGAAGGGCACGGTCAACGCGTGCTACCTGAACGCCGGCCAGACCTGCTCCGCGCATACGCGGATGCTGGTGCCGGAAGCCCGCTACGACGAAGCGCGCGAGATCGCGAAGGCCGCGGCCGAAACGTACGTCGCGGGCGACCCGCGGCAGGAGACGACGCGCCTCGGCGCGCTGGCGTCGGCCGCGCAGCAGCAGCGCGTGCAGGCGTACATCCAGCGCGGGATCGACGAAGGCGCGGAACTCGTGACGGGCGGCGCCGGTTTGCCGGAAGGGCTCGCGAAGGGCTTCTTCGTGAAGCCGACCGTGTTCGGCCGCGTCGATCCGAAATCGACGATCGCGCAGGAAGAGATCTTCGGGCCGGTGCTGTCGATCATCACGTATCGCGATGAAGACGAGGCCGTGCGGATCGCGAACGATTCGCCGTACGGGCTCGGCGGCGCGGTGTGGGCCGGCAGCGACGAACGCGCGATGCGCGTCGCGCGCCGCATCCGCACGGGGCAGGTGGACATCAACGGCGGTACGTGGAACGGCGCCGCGCCGTTCGGCGGCTTCAAGCAGTCGGGGCACGGCCGCGAGAACGGCGTGTACGGGCTCGAAGAGTATCTCGAATACAAGTCGATGCAGCTGAAGCCGGCGAAGCCGGCCTGAGCGCCGCTCGCGGCCCGAACCGGAAACGACACGTTCGCGTGTCGTTTTTTTATTGACGGCCGTCAAGGTGCGCGGCGGCGGATCGTCGATCATCGCGATTCCGACGTTCCGACGAGATTTCAGATGACCGTACGCACTTCCTTTCCGCCGCTGACGATTCGCGGCCGCACCTTGCTGCCCGTCGTGCAGGGCGGCATGGGCGTCGGCATCTCCGCGCACCGGCTGGCGGGCAGCGTCGCGCGCGAAGGCGCGGTCGGCACGATCGCGAGCATCGACCTGCGGCACCATCATGCGGATCTGCTCGCGCGTTGCCGCGCGCAACCCGATCGCGCGACGCTCGAAGCGGCGAACCTCGACGCGCTCGCGCGCGAAATCCGTCTCGCGAAGACCTACGGCGAAGGGCGCGGGATGATCGCGGTCAACGTGATGAAGGCGGTGAGCGCGCATGCGGACTACGTGCGGGTCGCGTGCGACGAGGGCGCGGACGCGATCGTGATGGGCGCGGGCCTGCCGCTCGATCTGCCCGACCTCACGCAAGGGCGCGACATCGCGCTGATTCCGATCCTGTCGGACAGCCGCGGGATCGCGCTGGTACTGAAGAAATGGATGAAGAAGGGGCGCCTGCCCGATGCGATCGTGATCGAGCATCCGGCGCACGCGGGCGGGCACCTCGGCGTCACGCAGATCGACGACGTGCACGACGGCCGTTTCGATTTCGCGCGCGTGCTCGACGAAACCGCACAGGTGATGGCGTCGCTCGGTCTCGCCCGCGACACGATCCCGCTGATCGTGGCCGGCGGGATCAACGGTCACGACGCGGTGCGCGCGGCGTTCGCGGCCGGCGCGAACGGCGTGCAGGTTGGGACGCCGTTCGCGGTGACGGAAGAAGGCGACGCGCATCCGCAATTCAAGCGCGTGCTCGCCGATGCGACACCCGACGACATCGTCGAATTCGTCAGCGTGACGGGGCTGCCGGCGCGCGCGGTGAAGACGCCGTGGCTCGATCGTTACCTGCGCAACGAGACGCGCATTCGCGACAAGCTCGGCGCGCTGAAGCAGCGCTGTCCGACCGCGCTCGAATGCCTGAGCGTATGCGGGCTGCGCGACGGCATCGAGAAATTCGGCCACTTCTGCATCGATACGCGGCTCGCGGCCGCGCTGCGCGGCGACGTCGCGAACGGACTGTTCTTCCGCGGCCGCGAAGCGTTGCCGTTCGGCCGCGCGATCCGCAGCGTGCGCGATCTGCTCGACCTGCTGCTGACGGGCAGTGCGACCGAGCCTGCGGCAAACCGTCCCACGTTTACGCTGGCTTGACCCATATCAAGATGGCGAAAAGACCCTATAGGGAGAATGGTAACCATTCTTTGGGGGTCCGTACCATGCATAAAACGATTCGAACTTGTGTCACCGCAGCCGCCGTCGCAGCCGGCATCGTCGCGATGCCATCGCACGCGGCGTCGCCGGGCGACGGCATCAACCAGGGCGACGTACTGGTCCGGCTGCGCGCGATCAGCATCCAGCCGAACGAGCGCGCGAGCGATACGCTCGGCGCGATCAACACGGGCGTGAACAACGCGATCGTGCCCGAGCTCGACTTCACGTACATGATCCGCGACTACCTCGGCGTCGAGCTGATCCTCGGCACGTCGCGGCACCAACTGACGTCGAGCCTCGGCAATCTCGGCGGCGTGGGCGTGCTGCCGCCGACGCTGCTGCTGCAGTATCACTTCAACCATGCGGGCAAGGTGCGGCCGTACGTCGGCGCCGGCTTGAACTACACGTACTTCTACAACAACGGGCTCAACGTCGGCGGAGAGGGCGTGTCGATCAACAAGAGCAGCTTCGGCCCCGCGCTGCAGTTCGGCGTGGACGTGCAACTGACGAAGAAGGTGTTCATGAACGTCGACGTGAAGAAGATCTGGATGAGCACCGATGCGACGCTCGGCGACAAGGGCATCGGCACGCTGCACATCGATCCGCTGATCGTCGGCGTGGGCGTCGGGATGAAGTTCTAGACGCGACGGAACAAGAACAGAGTTGGGGTTGGCGGCATGGCGGTCGGCATGCCGCTCTTTTTTTGCGCGGCGGATTTACAGCTTGTCGTACTGGAAACGCATCGCGGTGCCTTCGCGCGTGATGCGCTCCCACACCGCGCGCTTTTCGTCGTCGCTCAGGAACACCCAGTTCGAGACTTCGGCGGCCGTGCGGCCGCAGCCCTTGCAGACTTCGTCGAAGAGCGTCGAGCACACGCCGATGCAGGGGCTGTCGGGGAGGTCGTGAAGATTGGATGCCATCGGGAGGGTTCGCGCAGTTGAATCGTCAGCCGCCATTTTAATGCATCGCGGCGGCCCGGCCGACCGCCGGCGCCGGCGGGTCGCCCCGGCGCGGCGACGGGACGGGCCGGCCGGGCGCCGGCCGCGTTCGCCGGGCGGGCGTACCCGTCATGTGAGCGAAGGTTCGTCGCCGTCCGCTTTTCCCGGTGGACAGCCGCCGATTACCCGATAGAATTCCCCCGGAACGCCCCGCCGCACGGGCAGGCCGAACGGCCGGCAGCGGGAATCTGTTCCGTTTGCGCGACACCGGCATGATTTTTTTGTGACGGGGCGCGAATGATGGTAGTTTTCGGGGTTTTCGAGGGGCGGCGCGCCAGAATGCGCCGCCATGACGAGGCAGACGGCAGCCGGGCAACGCGTCCGGCCGGAGGGAGAACGGGATGAAAGCAAAGGTAGTGGGCCGGTTCGCGGCGCTCGCGCTGTGCGTGGGGGCATCGGCGGCAGCGGCGAAGGATACGCAGCTCAATGTCTATAACTGGTCGGACTACATTGCGAAGGACACGATCCCGAACTTCGAGAAGCAGGCGGGTGTCAAGGTCCGCTATGACAACTACGACAGCGACGACACGCTGCAGGCGAAGCTGCTGACGGGCAGCTCGGGCTACGACATCGTCGTGCCGACCAGCAACTACGCGGGCAAGCAGATCGCCGCCGGCATCTTCGCGCCGCTCGACAAGTCGAAGCTGCCGAACCTCAAGTACCTCGATCCGCAACTGATGGCGCTCGTCGCCGGCGCGGACCCGGGCAACAAGTACTCGGTGCCCTGGGCATACGGCACGACCGGTCTCGCGTACAACCTGACGAAGGCGCAGCAGGCGCTCGGCAAGGTGCCGCTCGACAACTGGGACATCCTGTTCAAGCCGGAAAACCTGTCGAAGCTGAAGACCTGCGGCGTGTCGGTGCTCGACGCGCCCGACCAGATGTTCGCGGCGGCGCTGCACTACATCGGCAAGGATCCGATGAGCACGAACCCGGCCGACTACAAGGCCGCGATGGACGTGCTGAAGAAGATCCGTCCGTACATCACGCAATTCAACTCGTCGGGTTACATCAACGACCTGGTCGGCGGCGACATCTGCTTCGCGTTCGGCTGGTCGGGCGACGTCGTGATCGCGAAGCATCGCGCGATCGAGGCGAAGAAGCCGTACAAGATCGAGTACTACATTCCGAAGGGCGGTGCGCCGGTGTGGTTCGACGTGATGGCGATCCCGAAGGATGCGAAGAACAAGGAAGCCGCGCTGCAGTGGATCAACTACATCGAGGATCCGAAGGTGCACGCGGCGATCACCAACGCGGTGTACTACCCGAGCGCCAACGCCGAGGCACGCAAGTACGTGCGTCCCGACGTCGCGAACGACCCGGCGGTCTACCCGCCGGCCGACGTCGTGAAGACGCTGTTCCTGCTCAAGCCGCTGCCGCCTGAAATCCAGCGTCTGCAGACGCGTCTGTGGACCGAGCTGAAGTCGGGCCGCTGACGCGAGCCGAAGTGAACCCGCAGTCATGAAGCCCCTGGTGCCCCCGGGGGCTTTGTTCGTCTAACGCAGGAGAGAAGCAGCACATCATGAATAGCCAGTCGGGCGCGCCGGTCGCGGGCGCGCCGTTCTCCGTTCCTTCCTCCGGCGCCGATGCGCGCGCCGAGAACTTTGTCCAGATCGTCGACGTCGTCAAGAAATTCGGCGACACCGAAGCCGTGCGCAGCGTCAACCTGACCGTGCGCCAGGGCGAGCTGTTCGCGCTGCTCGGCAGCTCGGGCTGCGGCAAGTCGACGTTGCTGCGGATGCTCGCGGGCCTCGAGACGGTCACGTCGGGCAAGATCCTGATCGACGGCGAGGACCTCGCGCAGATGCCGCCGTACAAGCGGCCCGTGAACATGATGTTCCAGTCGTATGCGCTGTTCCCGCACATGTCGGTCGAGTCGAACGTCGCGTTCGGACTGAAGCAGGAAGGCACGCCGAAGGCCGAGATCAAGGAGCGCGTTGCCGCGGCGCTCGAACTCGTGCAGATGGGCAAGTACGCGAAGCGCAAGCCGCACCAGCTGTCGGGCGGCCAGCAGCAGCGCGTCGCGCTCGCGCGTTCGCTCGTCAAGCGTCCGAAACTGCTGCTGCTCGACGAGCCGATGTCCGCGCTCGACAAGCAGATCCGCCAGCGTACGCAGATCGAGCTCGTCAACATCCTGAACAAGGTCGGCGTCACCTGCATCATGGTCACGCACGACCAGGAAGAGGCGATGACGATGGCGAACCGCCTCGCCGTGATGAGCGAAGGCCAGATCGTGCAGATCGGCTCGCCGAACGAAGTGTACGAATACCCGAACAGCCGCTTCTCGGCCGAATTCATCGGCTCGACGAACCTGTTCGACGGCGTGACGGTCGAGGACGAACCCGATCACGTGTACATCGAATCGCCGGAGCTGCCGAGCCGGCTGTACGTGAGCCACGGGATCTCGGGCCCGCTCGGCATGCCGGTCACGGTGTCGGTGCGCCCCGAGCGGATCGCGCTCACGCGCAAGCCGCCCGAAGGCGCGTTCAACTGGGCGCGCGGCCGGATCAGCAACGTCGCGTACATGGGCGGCTATTCGCTGTATCACGTGAAGCTCGACGCGGGCAAGACGGTGGTCGCGAACGTGTCGAGCCTCGCGATTTCCGAACTCGACACGCCGGCGCTCGGCGACGAGATCTACGTGCGCTGGAGCGCGACCGCCGGCGTGGTGCTGACGTCATGAGCGCGTTCAAGTCCCTGCTCGCGTGGCCGGTGCGGCGCTTCAACCTGACGGGCGCCACGGCGGTCGTCGCCGGGCCGTTCACGTGGCTCGTGCTGTTCTTCCTCGTGCCGTTCGTGCTGGTCGTGAAGATCAGCTTCGCGGAGCTGCAGCTCGGCATCCCGCCGTATACGGAGCTCGCGTCGTACGCGGACGGCGTCGTGCACATCGCGCTGAACCTGTCGCACTACGCGTTCCTGCTCACGGACAGCCTGTATTTCGCGACCTACGTGAACTCGGTGTGGGTCGCCGCGATCACGACGCTGCTGTGTCTGCTGCTCGGCTATCCGATGGCGTACTACATCGCGCGGTCGAACCCGGCCACCCGCAACCTGCTGATGATGGGCGTGATGCTGCCGTTCTGGACGTCGTTCCTGATCCGCGTGTACGCATGGATCGGGATCCTGAAGAACAACGGGCTCCTGAACAACTTCCTGATGTGGATCGGGCTCACCCATACGCCGATCGAGCTGTACCGCACGAACTACGCGGTGTACATCGGGATGGTGTATTCGTACCTGCCGTTCCTCGTGATGCCGCTCTACGCGCACCTCGTGAAGATGGACTTGCGCCTGCTCGAAGCCGCGTACGACCTCGGCGCGAAGCCGTGGAAGGCATTCGTGCAGATCACGCTGCCGCTGTCGAAGAACGGGATCATCGCGGGCTGCCTGCTGGTGTTCATCCCGGCGGTCGGCGAGTACGTGATTCCGGAGCTGCTCGGCGGCGCGAATACGCTGATGATCGGCCGCGTGATGTGGAACGAGTTCTTCAACAACGCGGACTGGCCGATGGCGTCGGCCGTGACTTGCGCGATGGTGTTGCTGCTGCTCGTGCCGATGGCGATGTTCCAGCACTTCCAGGCGAAGGAACAGGGAGGCCGTCGATGAAGCCGAATCGTTACCTGCAGTTCGCGGCGCTGTTCGTCGGTTTCGCGTTCCTGTACATCCCGATCATCAGCCTGATCGTCTATTCGTTCAACGAGTCGAAGCTCGTCACCGTGTGGTCGGGCTTCTCGTTTCGCTGGTACGCGGCGCTCGTCGACGACGACGAGCTGCTGACGGCCGCGTGGCTGTCGCTGAAGATCGGCGTGCTGACCGCGTTCGCGTCGGTGTTCATCGGCACGTGGGCCGGCTTCGTGCTCGCGCGGATGGGACGTTTTCGCGGCTTCGCGCTTTTCAGCGGGATGATCAACGCGCCGCTCGTGATTCCCGAGGTGATCCAGGGGATCTCGCTGCTGCTGCTGTTCATCGAGCTCGCGAAGTGGATCGGCTGGCCGGCCGAGCGCGGCGTGTTCACGATCTGGCTCGGCCACGTGATGCTGTGCATCTCGTACGTCGCGATCATCGTGCAGTCGCGCGTGCGCGAGCTGAATCCGTCGCTGGAAGAAGCCGCGCTCGATCTCGGCGCGACGCCGCTGAAGGTGTTCTTCACGATCACGCTGCCGCTGATCTCGCAGGCGCTGATCGCGGGCTGGCTGCTGTCGTTTACGCTGTCGATCGACGACCTCGTGCTGTCGGCGTTCCTGTCGGGCCCCGGCTCGACGACGCTGCCGCTCGTCGTGTTCTCGCGCGTGCGCCTCGGCCTGAACCCGGAGATGAACGCGCTCGCGACGCTGTTCATCATCGCGGTGACGGCCGGCGTCGTGATCGCGAACTTCGTGATGCTGCGTCAGGAACGCAAGCGGATGGCGGGGTTCGCGGCCGCGGCATAACGGCCTGAACCCTCTGCCAGGCGGTCTGCTCGGGCGGCTCTTCGGATGGAGGGCCGCCCGTTTTGCATCTTGCGGCGCCCGAGTCTATCTCATAAATTGACATTGAGAATCGTTCTCATTATCGTCGCGTCTGTGGCCACGTCATCGAACTTTTCAATTTGGAGTGCAGATGATTGAACTCAGGCAAGAAGAGATCGAACGGGTTTCCGGTGCAGGTTTGATGGGTGTGATCGCGGGTACCGCGGCCGGTATTGCCGCCGGGCAGGCACTGGGTCCCGAGATCGGTGCCGCGGCCGGTGCGATGGTTGGCTCGGTCGTTCCGGGAGTCGGCACCCTGGGCGGCGCGTTGATTGGCGCAGGCGCCGGTGCGGTATATGGCGCGGCATTGGGAGGCGCCGCCGGCGGCTATGTCGCGGACAAACTTCAGGAACACGGGTGGGCCTACTTTTTCCCGAATCGAATGCCGAGATTCGAGGATTTGTGGGAGTTCACCAGTTGGCTCTGAGTTTGGCCGGAAGACGTGCCGGATCCCCGGTTCGAAAAGGATTCGGCGCTGCAATGATGATGGGATGCAACGAGATGGTTTCGACTCGCGTGTTTCTTGAACGATATATCTGCCTCGCTTCGCTTTCTTTTGTCGTCGTCACGTCGCTTTATTTTGCGTGGGCGCCGCAACATGCAGCCGAGTATCTCGCCGGAAGTGTTGCTTGCGGTGCGTGTGTCGTCGTTGCGAAGGCGCTCCTGCCGAGGCATCGGGGCTTTGCCCGCATCGCGTGGTATCGGGCGAGCCTCGCGCCATGTCTGGCCGTCATCGGCGTCGTTTTGTCGATCCTCGGGCTGGCGTCGGCGATGCATGAAGGAAGCGGTGGACTCTCGTTCGTGATGCCTGGCTTATGGGCCGCCGCGCTTTACGATTATTTCGGCGTCGTGGCGCGCAAGGATTGATCCGGCGCGGCGTGCGCGCCGTGCCGGACATCGTTTGATATTTATCCGCCGAACGCCGCCTTGGCCAGCAACCCCAGCGCGACACAGACGAGCACGGCCGCGAAGCCGGCCTGCACGTGCCGCGCGGCGAGGCGGCGCGACGCGCCGCGGCCGGCGGCCATGCCGAGCGCGGTCGCGACGGTAAACCACAGCGTCACGTCGAGCGGCGCGCGCGTGCCCGATGCGAGCGTCGCGAGCACGCCGCCGGTGCCGACCAGCGCGATCACCATCAGCGACGTCGCGACCACCCCATGCATCGACACGTTCGTGAACTTGCGCAGCATCGGCACGATCACGAAGCCGCCGCCGACGCCGAGCAACCCGGTCATCAAGCCCGTGACCGCGCCGGTCGACGCCAGCGCGATGCCCACGGGCCACGACCACACGAGCCGGCCCGTATCGGGATTCACGCGGCCGACGCACAGCGGCGACGCGTCGGCATCGGCCGGCTGCCGCCGCAGGGCCTGTCGCAGCAGGCGGCCGGCGACGACGAGCATCGTCAGCGCGAACAGCGTGAGCAGCAGGCGCTGCGGCAGCACGTGCGCGAGCCGGACGCCGAGCGTGGTCAGCGGCACGCCGGCCACGGCCATCAGCAGCGCCGCGCGATAGCGCACGAGCCCGCGGCGGAAGCCTTCGAGCGTGCCGAGCGCGGCACTGCCCGCGACCGCGACGAGTGCGACGGGGGTGGCCTGCTGCATCGGCCAGCTCATCCCGACGACGAGCGCGGGCACCGCGAGAATGCCGCCACCGGCGCCGGTCAGGCCGAGCACGGCGCCGACGAAGCCGCCCAGTACGAGGGAAATCAGCATGACGTCATCGCGCTCCGGTCAACGTGCGATCGCGGGCTTCGCGAGCCATTCGCGGCCCTTGAGCATCGCCTTCCAGTAGAGCGGCGGCAGCACGCGCTCCTTGAGCAGCCACGCGAGCCGCGACGGCCGCTTGCCGTCGATCAGCCATGCGGGGAAGGTCGGGGCGACCTTGCCGCCGTACAGGAATTCGGCGAGCACGATCTTGCCGCGCTCGACGGTGAGCGGGCACGAGCCGTAGCCGTCGTACGCGGCGTCGCCCCATGCGAGGCCGAGCGACGCGAGCAGGTTGTGCGCGACGACGGGCGCCTGCTTGCGGGCGGCCGCGGCCGTTTTCGCGTTGGTCGTGTTGGTGACGTCGCCGAGGGCGTAGATGTCCGGAAAACGTGTGTGCCGCAGCGTCGCCGGATCGACGTCGATCCAGCCGGCCGCGTCGGCGAGCGGGCTCGCGCGCACGAAGTCGGGCGCCTTCTGCGGCGGCACGACGTGGATCATGTCGAACGAACGCTCGACCGTTTCCTTGCCGCCGTCCGGCAGCGCGCGCGAGAACGTCGCACGGCGCGCGGGCCCGTCGATCGCGACGAGGTCATGGCCGAACGACAGTGCGATGTCGTAGCTTTTCACGTATTCCATCAGCGCGGGCACGTAATCGGCGACGCCGAACAGCGCGCCGCCCGCATTCAGGAATTCGACGTTCGCGGCGTCGAGGCGCCCGGTGCGTCGCCAGTGGTCGCACGACAGGTACATCGCCTTTTGCGGTGCGCCCGCGCACTTGATCGGCATCGGCGGTTGCGTGAAGAGCGCATTGCCGCCGCGGAACGCGCGCACGAGCTCCCACGTGTACGGCGCGAGTTCGTAGCGGTAGTTCGACGTGACGCCGTTGCGGCCGAGCGTGTCGGCGAGGCCGTCGATCGCGTGCCAGTCGAGCTTGAGCCCCGGGCACACGACGAGCCTGCGATAACCGATGCGTCGGCCGCCGTCGAGCACGACCGCGTGCGCGTCGGGCTCGAAGCCCGCGACGGCGGCCCGGATCCGCTGCACGCCGCGCGGCAGCACGTCGGTCATCGGCCGCGCGGTGGCGCCGGGCCGGAACACGCCCGCGCCGACCATCGTCCAGCCGGGCTGGTAATAGTGAACGTCGGCGGGATCGATTACCGCGATGTCGAGCGACGCGTCGCGCGCGCGCAGGCTCGACGCGACCGCGATGCCGGCCGCGCCGGCGCCGACGATCACGATGTCGTGCCGCGCGTCCGCGGCCGGCGCCGCCTGGCGGATGCCCGCCGCGTGAAGCGGGGGCAGGTCGGCCGCCGCGATCGGCGGCGGGACCGACTGCGCGTCGGTCAGCTTGCGAATGGTCATGTCGGGTTCTCCGGAGGGGGCGGGGCGCGCGGCTCAGATCGCGTCGAGCGGGATCTTCAGGTAGCGCACGCCGTTGTTTTCGGGCTCGGGCAGGTGGCCGGCGCGCATGTTGACCTGCACGGACGGCAGCATCAGCACGGGCATGTCGAGCGTCGCGTCGCGCGCGGTGCGCATCGCGACGAAATCGTCCTCGGTCACGCCGTCCTTCACGTGCACGTTCGTGCGGCGCTGCTCGGCGACGGTCGTCACGAACTGCACGTCGCGGCCGCCCGGCTGGTAGTCGTGGCACAGGTACAGGCGCGTGTCGGGCGGCAGCGCGAGTACGCGCGCGATCGAGCGGTACAGCGTGCGCGCGTCGCCGCCCGGGAAGTCGCAGCGGGCCGTGCCGTAGTCGGGCATGAACAGCGTGTCGCCGACGAACGCCGCGCGCTGCGTCGCGTCGGCCACGCAGTAGGTCATGCACGCGGGCGTGTGGCCCGGCGTGTGCAACGCGCGGATCGTCAACGTACCGAGCGCGAGCGTGTCGCCGTCGTCGACGAGCCGATCGAACTGACGGCCGTCTTCCGCGAAGCCGGGGCCCGCGTTGAACAGCGTGCCGAACACGTGCTGCACGCGGCGCACGTGCGAGCCGATCGCGATCCGGCCGCCGACCTGCGTTTTCAGGTACGGCGCGGCCGACAGGTGGTCGGCGTGCACGTGCGTCTCCAGCAGCCAGTGCACGGTCGCGCCGAGCTCGGCGACACGCGCGATCAGCCGGTCGGCGCTGACGGTGCGCGTGCGGCCGGATTTCGGGTCGTAGTCGAGCACGCTGTCGATCAGCGCGCACGCGCGGCTCGCCGTATCGAGCAGCAGATAACTCACGGTGTGGGTCGCCGGGTCGAAAAAGCCTTCGACCGACAGGGCGGGGGCGTTGCTCACGGGATGTCCTCGATCGGGTTCTGCATCTGCAATCGCGATCTTCATTTCAAGAAGCGTGCCAGCGGGCGGCGCGGCACCGGCCGATGCGCGAGGGACTTGATTCGGCTCGGGTTTTCGGTGCGCCGGCGCCGCCGCGAGGGCGGCAACGACAGCCGGTGGCGGACGGGGACTGCCACAACTGACAGTGTCGTGGCAGAATTGGCAGTCAGCCTGGCAGTCCGTCCGGGCGCCTCTTCGCCGAGCGAGCCTGCGCATGAATCCGCACGACACCATTCCGATCGTTCCTGCCCCGCGCCGCGACGCGATGCCGGATGTCCGCGCGCTCGTCGCGTATCTCGAGCAGGACCCGCAGCCGATGATCGTGGTCGATCCCGCCTACCGCATCCTCGCGGCGAACGATGCGTACCGGCGCCAGTTCGGCGTGGCCGGCGTCGAGCATGTGGGCCGGCACTGTTTCCAGGTGTCGCATCACTACGACGTGCCGTGCGATCAGGCCGGCGAGCATTGCCCGATGAAGCAGGCGCTCGAATCGCGCGGGCTGAACCGCGTGCTGCACATCCACCACACGCCGCGCGGCCCCGAGCATGTCGACGTCGAGCTGCGGCCGATCTTCGACGCGGACGGCAACGTGATCGCGTATGTCGAGCGGCTGACGACGGTGCGCAGCGCGTCCGCGCAGCCGAGCGCGGAAGGGCTCGTCGGCGGCGCCGACGCGTTCAACGCGGCGCTCGGCGCGCTGCAGCGCGTTGCGCCGTCGACGCTGCCGGTGCTGCTGCTCGGCGAATCGGGCACTGGCAAGGAGCTGTTCGCCCGCGCGCTGCACGAGGCGAGCGATCGCGCGATGGGGCCGTTCGTCGTCGTCGATTGCTCGGGGATCGCCGAGACGCTGTTCGAGAGCGAACTGTTCGGCTACGAGAAGGGCGCGTTCACGGGCGCGAACCAGCGCAAGCCGGGCCTCGTCGAAACCGCGCAGGGCGGCACGCTGTTTCTCGACGAGATCGGCGACGTGCCGCTGCCGATGCAGGTGAAGCTGCTGCGGCTGATCGAATCGGGCACGTTCCGGCGCGTCGGCGGCGTCGAAGCGCTGCGCGCCGATTTCCGGCTCGTCGCGGCCACGCACAAGCCGCTGCGCGAGATGATCGACGACGGCCGGTTTCGTCAGGACCTCTACTACCGGATCAACGCGTTTCCAATTCCGCTGCCGGCGCTGCGCGAACGGCGCGGCGACATCGCGCTGCTGGCCGAATCGATCCTGCGGCGGATCGTGAACGCGCGCGGCAACGCGGGCGACCCGAATGCGCGACCATTCGCGGCCCGACCATTCGTGCTGACCGAGCGTGCGCGGGCGTGCCTCGACGCGTATGCGTGGCCCGGCAACATCCGCGAGCTGCGCAACGTGCTCGAGCGCGCGTGCCTGTTCGCGGACGACGGGACGATTCGCGTCGAACATCTGCCGGCCGAGCTCGTCGCGGCAGCGGCGGCGCCGCACGCGCAGGCGGGGGACGCGCGCGGCGTGTCCGATGCGGAGCTGGTCCGTATCGCGCGTGCGTTCGACGGCACGCGCAAGGCGCTCGCCGCGCAGCTCGGATTGAGCGAGCGTACGCTGTACCGGCGGATGAAGGCGCTCGGCCTCGGCGCGCGCGAGCGCTGAACGGGCCTGCCGGGCGGCGGGCGGCGGCACACGGCTTTGCCGATCATCGCGCGTTCGTCTCCGGATGCGCCGGGTACGTCGCACAGCACGCGATACCGGCTGCCGATGGTGAAACGGGCGACAAGCAGGAAACCCGCTTGCCGCCCGCGCATCATGCGATTAGCGCACCGGCGCCAGCTGCGTCATCGCTTCGCGCACGAAACCGATCAGCGTGTCGTCGGCCCATGAATCCTTCGACAGCGCCGGCTCGTTCGCCAGCGCCGCGCGGAATTTCGCGTGCGTGGCCGGATCGTGGCCCGCGTAGCTGCAGAACAGCTCGAGCCAGCGCTGCGCGAGCGCACGGCCTTGCGGCGAATCGGGCTGCACGCCCGATTCGACCGCGTCGCGCACGTCGGCCATCAGTTGCGGCCATTCCGTCGCGCGTTCGCGATAGTGCGCCCGCATGAAGCGGATCTCGTCCGGCGCGAGGTACTTTTCGAAGAGCCGCATCTTCGTTTCCGACGAGGCACGCAGCACGTAGTCGCGCAATGCGGTCGAAATGCCGATCTTCGACTGCATCGACGGTTCCTGCTCGTGCATCAGGTTCAGCTTCGCGAGCAAGCGCGGATCGTTGTTCGTGTCGCGTACCAGCAGCGCCATCCAGCGCGCGGCGAGCGCGCGCACGCGCTCGTCCTCGGCGGGCACGCCCGCATCGTGCAGCGCCCGCACTTCGGCAACGAGCGCGATCCATTCGGCGTCGCCGGCCTGGCTCTTCTGGTACATCGGCAGGCGAGCGAGTTCTTCCTCGGAGAAATATTTGTCGTACACGGTCATCAACTCCAGTGTGGTGAGCCAATCGGCCAGTTCCGGCTCGGCGCCCGCCGCGAGCTGCGCATGCAGGCTCGCGAGCCGCTCGCGCAGCTGCGCGGTTTGCGCGAGCTGGCGGTCGAGCGACGCGATCTGCCTGGCGACGAGATCGACGAGCGGGGTGCCGGGCCGGTTCAGGTAATCGCCGATTTCGGCGAGCGACAGTCCGAAGCGACGCAGGGCCTGGATCTGGTGGAGCCGGGCGATGTCGTCGCGGTCGTACAGCCGGTAGCCGTTGTCGGCGCGCGCCGAAGGCGTCAGCAGACCGATTGCGTGATAGTGATGAAGCGTGCGGACGGTCAGCCCGGTGCGTTTCGCCAGTTCTCCCACTTTCAGCCGCATTCGTTCCTCCGTTGGTGCGCACACTGGAGTCTCGAACGTTACGCTACGTGAGGGTCAAGCGGAAGATCGGCGATCGGACGGACGTGATCGGGGCGTCGCACGCCCGTCCGATCGAAGGAACGCGCTACTGGGTCGAGGATGCACCGTCTGGCGTGGCGGCGGCGCGCGCGTCCTTGCCGGCTGCGCCGGCGGTTTGACGGGACCCGTCGCCGTTGCCGGCCGGCGGCGTGCCCATCGCCTGGTAGAGCCGCGCGGTATCCGCGAGCCGTGCGCCGGTCGCGCGAATCTCGTCGAGCCGCGCATTGCGGTACTGCAACTCGCTCGCGCGCGCGGCCGACGGCGGCAGCGCGCCGAGCCGCACGCGGGCGGCCGCGTCGTCGTAGGCGCCCCGCGCGGACAGCGCGGCGCGCGACGACGCATCGAGCACCTGCGCGTCGTGCTCGAGCGCCGCGAGCGAATCGGCGACGTTCTGGAACGCGCCGAGCACCGCCTGCTTGTACTGGTCGACCGCGGCCTCGTAGGTCGCCTTCGCCGCGCGACGCTGGGCGAGCAGCGCGCCGCCGTGGAAGATCGGCTGGCTCAGCGACGCGCCGACGTTCCAGATCGCGCCGGCACCCGACAGCATCGTCGGCCAGCTGAAACCGCCTTTGCCCATCGCCGCCGACAGCGACAGTTGCGGAAACATCTGCGCGGTCGCGAGGCCCACTTCGGCGGCGGCGGCCTTCAGCCCCGCGTCGGCGGCCTGGATGTCCGGGCGGCTTTGCAGCAGGTCCGACGGCACGACGACGGGCACCTGCTCGGGCAGGTGCAGATCGGCGAGCGCGAGATCGGCCGGCGGCCGGTCGGGCGTGCGGCCGACCAGCACCGCGAGCGCATGGCGGGCCGAGTCGCGCTGCTGGCGCAGCGCGGGCAGGCTCGCGGCGAACGTGTCGGCGCTTTGCCGGGCCGTCAGCGCGTCGCTGCGCGATGCCGAACCGAGCGCATGGCGGCGCTCGGCGTCGTGCGCCTGGTCGTTCGCGAGCGCGACGAGCCGCTCGGTCGTGTCGATCTGCGCATCGAGCACCGCCACGGTGATCGACGCGGTCACGATGTTCGCGGCCAGCGCGCGCCGCGCGGATTCGAGCTGGAACGCGCTGACGTCGACGCGTTTCGCGAGCGCGCGGTTCGCGAAGCGCGACACGCCGAACAGGTCGACCGTGTAGCTCGCCTGCAGTTGCCCGACGAACGTGTCGTACAACAACGTCGGCGCGCCGAGCGCGGGAATCGGTACGCCGAGCGCGCGCTGGCGCGCGGCCTGGCCGACCGCGTCGATCGACGGCAGCATCGAACTGCCGATCTGCCCGCGCAACTGTTCGCGCGCGGCATCGAGCGAATGCGACGCCGCACTCAGCGTCGGGCTGTTGCGCAGCCCTTCGTCGACGAGCGCGTTCAGCGCATCGGAACGGTACTGCTTCCACCAGTCCGGCACCGGCTGCGCGCCGACCTCGAACTGCTGCGCGACACCGTGCGCGGACACGGTCTGCTCGACTTGCGGCGCCGCGCCGTAGTGCGCGGGCGACGGCATCGCGGGCGGCTCGCCGCTCGGCGCGAACCACGCGCAGCCCGCGAGCGGGCCGGCGACGCTCGCCAGCGCGAGCGCCCGCACGGCTTTGGTTTTCAGGGTCATCGATCGATCCATGGTCAGGCTCCCGACGGCGCGGCCGGCGTGCTGCCGCCTGGCGGCGAGCCGTCGTGCGGGTCGCGTTCGTCGCGCTTCACGCGGAACCACGTCGCGTACAGCGCAGGCAGGTAGAACAGCGTCAGCACGGTCGCGCTCGTGATGCCGCCCATCAGCGCGGTCGCCATCGGCCCGAAGAAGTTCGAGCGCAACAGCGGAATCAGCGCGAGCACGGCGGCCGCGGCCGTCAGCGTGATCGGCCGGAAACGCCGCACGGTCGCGCCGATGATCGCGTCGACGCGGCCGTGACCGACCGCGATGTCCTGCTCGATCTGATCGACGAGGATCACCGAGTTGCGCATGATGATCCCGAACATCGCGATCACGCCGAGCATCGCGACGAAGCCGAACGGCTGGCCGAACAGCAGCAGCGTCGCGACCACGCCGATCAGCCCGAGCGGCGCGGTCAGCACGACCATCAGCACGCGCGAGAAGCTCTGCAGCTGGATCATCAGCAGCGTGAACACGGCGATCGCCATCAGCGGCATCTGCGCGTTGATCGACGTCTGCGCCTTCGCGCTTTCCTCGACCGAACCGCCGATGTCGATCCGATAGCCGACCGGCAACTGCGCGCGCAGCGCGTTCAGCTTCGCGTCGACCGCATGCGTGACGTCGATGCCCTGTGCGCCGGCGCGCACGTCCGACTGCACGGTGATGGTCGGCTGGCGGTCGCGCTCCCACACGACGCCGTATTCGAGCGTCGGCGTGAAGCGGCCGAGCGAGCCGAGCGGCACGGGGCCGTTCGGCGTCGGCAGCGCGAGGCCCGCGAGTTTCGCCGGATCGACGCGATCGGCCTGCGGCGCGCGCAGGTCGACGGCGATCAGCTTGTCGCGCTCGCGATACTGCGTGACGGTCGTGCCGGACAGCGTCATCGCGAGGAAGCTCGACACGTCCTGCGACGTGACGTTCAGCTCGCGCGCCTTCTTCTGGTCGAGCTCGAAGCGCACCGAGCGTTCGGCCGGCTCGTCCCAGTCGAACTGCACGTTGACCGTGCGCGCATCGCCGCGCATCGTCGCCGCGACCTTCTCGGCGATCGAGCGGACCGTCGCGATGCTGTCGCCGCTCACGCGGAACTGCACCGGATAGCCGACCGGCGGCCCGTTCTCGAGCCGCGACAGCCGCCAGCGCACGGCCGGGAAGCGGTCGCGCAGCGTGGTTTCGAGCCAGGTCGCGAGCTTCTCGCGATCCTCGACCGATTTCGCGGTGACCACGAACTGCGCGAAGTTCGGCAGTTGCAGCTGTTGGTCGAGCGGCAGGTAGAAGCGCGGCGCGCCGCTGCCGACGAAGTTCACCGAATGATCGATCTCGGGGCGCTTGTCGAGCACTTTCTCGAGACGCTCGGTCTCGCGCAGCGTCGCCGCGAACGACGCGCCTTCGGGCAGCCGCAGGTCGACCAGCAGCTCGGGCCGGTCGGAGCTCGGGAAGAACTGCTGCGGCACCAGCGAGAAGCCCATCATCGCCACGACGAAGAGGGCGCCCGTGATCAGCAGCACGACGAAGCGTCGCTCGATGCACCAGTCGATCCAGCCGCGCAGCCGCCGGTAGAAGCGGGTGTCGTAGATGTCGTGCTCGTGATCGTCCGGCAGGTGCGCCTCGTGCGCGTGCCGCTTGCGCTCGGGCAGCATGTGGAAGCCCAGCAGCGGGATCAGCACGACGGCCGCGAACCACGACGCGATCAGCGCGATCGCCGACACCTCGAAGATCGAGCGCGTGTATTCGCCGGTGCTCGATTTCGCGAGCGCGATCGGCAGGAAGCCCGATACCGTGACGAGCGTGCCCGTCAGCATCGGGAACGCGGTGCTGGTGTACGCGAACGCGGCGGCGCGCGCGCGGCTGTAGCCCTGTTCGAGCTTCACGGCCATCATCTCGACCGCGATGATCGCGTCGTCGACGAGCAGCCCGAGCGCGAGCACGAGCGTGCCGAGCGACACCTTGTGCAGCCCGATGTCGAACAGGTACATGAACAGCGCGGTGACGGCGAGCACGACCGGAATCGAGATCACGACGACCATCCCGGTGCGCAGCCCGAGCGACACGAGGCTCACGACCAGCACGATCGCGACCGCTTCGGCGACGGCTTCGAGGAAGTCGTCGACCGAATGCGAGACCGCGTGCGGCATGCTCGACACCTCGACGAGCTTCAGCCCCGCAGGCAGTTGCGCCTGCAACTGCTTCGATTCGGCGTCGAGCGCCTTGCCGAGCCGGATCACGTCGCCGCCCGGCTGCATCGTGACGCCGATGCCGAGCACGGCCTTGCCGTTGCTGCGCATCTGCGTGACGGTCGGATCGTCGTAGCCGCGCCGGACCGTGGCGAGATCGCCGAGCCGGAACGTGCGGCCGTTGATGCGGATCAGCGTGTCGGCGATCGCGCCGACGTTGTCGAACTGGCCGCTCGGCCGCACGAACACGCGATCGTCGGCGGTCGTCAGCACGCCGGCCGACGACACGTCGTTCTGCGCGTTGATCGCCTGCCCGAGCTGCTGCGGCGAGATGCCGAGCCGCGTGAGCTGCGCGTTGTTCACCTCGATGAAGATCCGCTGGTCGGGGTCGCCGAAATAGTCGACCTTGCCGACGCCCGGCACGCGCAGCAGCACGGTGCGCAACTGGTCCGCGTAGTCGTGCAGTTGCGCGGGCGTGAAGCCGTCGCCCTCGAGCGTCCAGATGTTGGTGTAGACGTCGCCGAATTCGTCGTTGAAGAACGGGCCCTGCACGCCGGGCGGCAGCGTATAGCCGATGTCGCCCACTTTCTTGCGGATCTGGTACCAGGTCTCGGGCACGTCCTTCACCGGCGCCGAGTCCTTCATCGTGAAGAAGATCAGCGATTCGCCGGGGCGCGAATAGCTGCGCAGGAAGTCGATGGCCGGCGTTTCCTGCAGCTTGCGGCCGATCCGGTCGGTCACCTGTTCCTGTACCTGCCGCGCGCTCGCGCCAGGCCAGAACGTGCGGATCACCATCACGCGGAACGTGAACGGCGGGTCTTCGGATTGCGCGAGCCGCGTGTACGCGAGGATGCCCGCGAGCGTCGCGAGCGCGATCAGGTAGACGACCAGCGCCTGGTGGCGCAGCGCCCATGCGGACAGGTTGAACCGGCCTTCTTCGTGGGAGACGCTCACGATGCGAAGTCCTCCGGATGCAGCGGCGCGATCGCCCGCACCTTCTCGCCCGCGCTGACCGTATGCACGCCCTGCAGCACGACGCGCTCGCCCGGTTGCAGCCCGTGCGACACGGTGACGGTGCGCTCGTTGAAGCGGGCGACGTCGACGCGGCGCAGCTCGAGCGTGTCGTCCTTCGCGCGCACGACCCAGACGGCCGGGTGCGCGCCGTCGTGGAACAGCGCGGTCGCAGGCAGCGTGATCGGCTGCGTATCGGCGGCGGCCGGTGCGCCGTCGAACGCGACGTCCGCGGTCATCCCGAGCCGGATCGCCGGATCGGGCGCGCCGAGCGTGAGCTTCACGCGATAGGTGCGGCTTTGCGGATCGGCGGCCGGCGCGATTTCGCGGACTTTCGCGGCGAACCGGCGGCCCGGCACTGCCGGCAGCGTGACGGTGGCCGCATGACCGGGCGCAAGCGATGCGAGCGCGGCCTCGGGCACGTCGCTGACCACGTCGACGTCGCCCGACCACGCGAGCTGGTAGACCGGCTGGCCGGCCGACACGTTCTGGCCGGTATCGGCCTGTTCGGCGGTGATGGTGCCCGCATGATCGGCGACGAGCGTCGCGTAGCGCAGCTGGTTCTTCGCGAGCGCGAGCTGCTGCTGCGCCTGGTCGCGTTGCGCGAGCGCCGACGTGTAGCTGTTCTGGGTCTGCTCGAGCTGCGCGGTCGCGATCAGGTTTTCGCGGGCCTGCGCGCGATCGCGATCGAGCTGCTGCTTCGCGAACGCGAGGGTGTGCGTCGCGGCATCGAGTTGCGCCTGCGCGCTCGCGGCGTTCTTCTCGACGTCGGACGGATCGAGCAGCGCAACGACCTGGCCGACCTTCACCGTATCGCCGAGCCGCACCCGGCGCTCGATGATCTTGCCGGCGATGCGAAACGACAGCGGGGTGGCGTAGCGCGGCTGGATGTCGCCGGGCAGCGTGCGCGCGGCCGCGAGGGTGTCGGCCCGTGCGGGCAGCGCGACGACGGGGCGCGGGGCGGGCGGTGCGGATTCTTTCGGATGACAGGCGGCAAGGACGAGCGCGGCGCCGATCAGCAGCGCGGCGCGGGAACCGGAGCGATTCACGAAACCCCCAGGTGAGGTGGAGCGGTACGAAGCCGGCAAGCGCGGCGGGCGCTTGCCCCGAGCGGCGCCGGCACCGGCGCACGCGGACAGACGAACGACATCTTCGGAAACTGTGGCGAATTCTAATACACACCTGTATTTGAATGCAAAGATGAATCTGAAAGGGAGGGGATGCTAGACTGCGCGTCATGAAACCACAGCGCTTAACTCGCGAGCAGAGCAGGGACCAGACGCGCGAACGTCTGCTGAAAGCCGCGCATCGAATTTTTCTGAAGAAAGGCTATGTGGCCGCGAGCGTCGAGGACATCGCGGCGGCGGCCGGCTATACGCGCGGTGCGTTCTACTCGAATTTCCGCAGCAAGTCCGACCTGTTGCTGGAATTGCTGGAGCGCAATCACGACGAGGTGCGCGCCGACTTCGAGGCGATTTTCGAAGGGGGCGGCACGCGCGAGCAGATGGAATCGATGGCGCTCGCGTATTACCGGACGCTGTTTCGCGACGACGAATACTCGCTGCTGTGGGGCGAGGCGAAGCTGCAGGCCGCGCGCGACGCGAAGTTCCGCGTGCGCTTCAACCAGTTCCTGCACGGCAAGCGCGTGCAGATGGCCGAATTCATCCAGCGCTTCGCCGAACGGTCGGGCACGCCGCTGCTGCTGCCGGCCGACACGCTCGCGTTCGGGCTGATGTGCCTGTGCGACGGTGTGCAGTCGTACTACACGGCCGATCCGCAGCACGTGTCGGTCGACGCGGCGGAAGCGGTGCTCGCGGGGTTCTTCGCGCGGGTCGTGCTGGGGCGCGCGCCGGACTGACGGCCGGCGCGCGCCTTTCCTTCGTCGCTTCAGTGTGCATCCCCGGGCGGTACGCGCAGCGTGCGGGCCAGCGACGCCGCATAGTCATGCGCCCGGTCCGCGATCGGCGACCGGACGACCGGGTGCGGATGCCCGAACGCTTCGACGAAGGTGTCGACGTACGGAACGAGGCGCGCGCACAACGCGTCGGCTGCCGCGTCGAGTTGCCGGTATCCCGACGGGTCCATCACGCCTTCGCTGATCAGCCAGCCGCCGTGCCGCTGGGCCCGGTCGATGGCGAACAGCGCAGCGAGATCTCGCAGCAATGCGCGCGCCGGCTCGCTCGCGACCGTATCGGTCGCGGCCAGCGCGGCATCCAGCGCGAGGTTCAGCCCGTATGCCTCCGCCGCATCGCGTGCACTCGGCAACAACGGATTCCATACGTCCAGCGAATCGGCACCGCCTGCGCTCCGGTCGTCGACCTGATCGGCGAGCGAGCGGATCAGCCGGCGCTCGCGTGCCCGTAGGGCGGCGATTGCATCACGCGCTGCCTCGGGCCAGTTGCTTGCGCCTTCATCCAGGCCGGTCGACGCGGCAGGCGCTGCCGCAAGCGTGCGCGCCGTGTCGAGCAGAATCAGGAAGTTGTTGCCGCCCGCATCGTTGAACACGTGGCCGAGCCCCTGATAGTCGAGATACCGGTTGACGAGAAGATCGCCGGCCACCCCGCAACGCAGCCGGCATTCGGCCGCCACTTCCTCGGTGGCCCATGCGGTCAGCGCCTTGACGAGCGCGAGCTTGCGATTGGTCGAACTCCACGGCGCCCACATCATGAACGACGAGACCGTACGATCCGGCTGCGCGCGACCCTGCAGCGCCAGCGCCCATTCGCGCGCGGCTTCGTTCGCGAAGCAGGTCATCACGTACGACGTCGCGAGCGCGCGTAACAGCGCACGCTGCTGCGTGCTGTAGCGCATGAGAGACGTTTCGGGCGCGATGCGGGCCATGCTCGAGCGATGCGTCGAGTAGTGCAGCGCCTGGGCGACGCAGGTGCGCGATACGGCGGCCAGCCCGATCGCGCCCATCGCCCATACGTTTTCCGGCGCGGTCAGCGTGCGGACCAGGCGGCCGTTCGGGTCGCCGAGCGGATCGTGGAATCGCCCGTCGGCGTCGATCGACGCACCGTCGGACAGCCATGCGTCGAACGGGATCGTCACGCGATCGAAGCCGGCGAGGCCGTAATCGAACGGTACCAGCGGGATTTCGGCGGGTGCGGACAGACGCACACCTGGCAGCGGACCCTCGCGGGTGGACAAGTCGACGGCGAACGCGAAAACGCCGCAGTCGCGTTCGTCGACGATGACGCGCGCGCAGACGATGCCGAGCTTGTCGAGATCGTTGACGCCGACGTTGGTGAACTTCAGCGCGCCGTCATCCGGCGTATGCAGCACGAAGGTCCGGCTGGCCGCGTCGAAGCGCGCTTCGGTGCGGGTCGCGAGCTGGCTGTTCCCGCCGCCGATTTCGGTAATCATGAACGCGCCGACCTTGCGGCCCGCAGCCAGTTCGCTCGCGTATGCCTGCGCACGGGCGTTGCCCTTGCCGAGTTCGACGAGCGAGCCGATGCAGAGCCCGTAGTGGATCAGCGCGGCGATGCATAGCGACGGATCGTTGACGGCTGTCCATTCGGCGATCGCCGACAGCAGCGACGGGTCGGACAGGCTGCCCGCCGTGGCCGGCAACCTGCCGGCAAGCTTGACGAGGCGATCGTAGGTCGAGCGATGCAGGTCGACCGAATGCCGATCGAGCGGCTTGTCGAAGTCCGCGCCCGACAGCAACTGGATCAGCAGACGGCGATGGTCTGGCGTCGTGAGGCCGGAAAGCGTATCGCGGATTTCATCGATTTCGGGTGCGATGGTCGGTCGGGCCGACGGCGATCCGGATATTCCGCCATTTTCCAGTTGGTATGCATTCATTGCAGGGCCCCCTTGCGATTTAAATCGAATGGAAAGGAATCCGTTTCGCGAGTCGGTGAATAAGTTCGCGCATTCGGCAGCGCGGCTTTAATGCTGCGATTCATGATGCCGGTCATGCTCAGGTCGATATAGATCGAATCCGGCGCGACCTGGCTGTGCTCGAGAACGGCCGGCATGTAATACGGTTTGGTGAAACAGTCCGCCAGCGCGCGAGCGATGTCGTCGGTATCCGTGTAGCGCCGACACGCGACGGCCGAATAGACGGGTACGCGGAAGCGGTTGCGCGGCAATCGCGCGATCGCCTCGTGGAACCGATCCGCGGCCGTCCACAGCGCGGGATGGTGAGCCGGATACGGAATCGGCAGCGCGTGCAGCTTGATACCTCGGCGGCTCGCAAATGCGGCCAACGTGTCGAGCGCCGTATGCGGGCCGCTGACGACCGTCTGGCGCGGCGCGTTGACGCATGCCAGCACCAGCCGCTCGTGGGCAATTTCGTCGAGAAGCGCCCGCGTATCGGTTTCCGACGCCGCGACCGCCGTCATGCCGCCGCGCCCCGCGAACGGCCGGAATGCGTCGTTCAGCGCGAGGACGGCACGCACGCCGTCGGCGACGGACCACACGCCCGAGCAGACGAGCGATCCGATTTCGCCGAGGCTCTGGCCGATGATCGCAACAGGCTGCACGCGCTGCCGTTCCAGGAAGCGGTGCACGCAGACCGCGGTGGCGAATGCCGACAGTTGCGGGATGCCGACGGGAACGGCGGCCGAGGCATTTCCGAGCAGCACGTCTCGCAGCAGCCGCGGCGCGTGGTCATAGGGCTCCTCGCGTAGCGTGGCTTCGATGTCGTCGAGCGTCTCGTCGATACATTCGCGGGCCGGAGGACTTCGCTCGTAAAGCGATTTCAACGCGGCGGACGGACTATCTCCCTGGCCCGGAATCACATAGATTGCGGGCATGCTTGAATAGCTGGAACTGATTTCCATTTTTCCCTCGTAGCGGTTTTGAATCGATCGTTTTGCAGCGGAAGCTTGGCTTTTTGTAATTTTTAAATGATCGTCTGGTTTTCAAGCGCTGCAACGACGAAGGATAGGTAATTTATTTTTTATTTTCTGGGTGGTCGGCTCTATTGATTCGGGTGAAATGAAACAATGGAGCGTTGATTTTTCGTGCAGGATTTTCCGGGTGAGAAAACGGAAATTCCGCTCGTGCAAATATTTTGAAACACGTGCACCGGCAGAGGCGGCGCGACGTCGGCGCGCGCCGGCGGAAACGAACGAGAAGAGCAGGGAAGCGTTGCGCGGGATGGGGGGACGAAGCGCGCGGCCTCCGGTCAGCGTTCGCCGGTCATCCGCCGGTACGCGTCGAGCAGCGACGTCTTGTAGACGACGCCCGCGAGCGTCGGCTCGGCTTCGCTCTCGATCACCGGCAGCCGTTCGCCCTGGAACGCCATGAAGCGCTCGAGCGCGGTCGCGAGCGGCATGTCGGGCGTGAGCAGCGGAAACGGCGTATGCGCGTAGTGCGCGGCCGTCTTGTCGGTCGTGTCGCGCTTGTCGAGCAGGTCCGACGTGATGTCCTTCAGCGCGACCGCGCCGCGAAAGCGTCCGGCGTCGTCGGTCACGTACAGATACTTCACCGGATATTCGAGAAACACGCGCGTCATGTCGGCGACGCTCGCGGTGAGCGGCACGACCGTCTGCGCGGGCTGGATCAGCTCGCGCATCTGCGTGGTGCGCAGGCGCTGCCGCTCCTGCGCGTCCTGGTAGTGGTGCAGCGTGATCTCGTACATCGACGTCGTGCCCGTCGCGCGCGCGACGAAATACGCGAACACGCACGACACCAGCAGCGGCAGCACGACCTGATAGCTCAGCGTCATCTCGAAGATCATCAGGATCGCCATCAGCGGCGCTTGCGTGGCGCCCGCCATGAACGCGCCCATCCCGACGATCGCGTACGCGAAATACGCGGACGTATGGCCCGGCCACAGCGCGTCCATCGCGAGCCCGAACAGCGAGCCGAACACGGCGCCGACGAACAGCGTCGGCGTGAACACGCCGCCGATCGCGCCCGAGCCGGCCGTCGCGGCGGTCGCGATGACCTTGAACACGAGGACCGCGACGAGCGCCTGCCAGGTCCACGGCGAATGGAGGATGTGGTTCACGACGCTGTAGCCGTTGCCCCACACGTCCGGAATCCACACCGAGATCACGCCGACGACCAGGCCGCCGAGCGCGAGCCGCACGGGCAGCGGCACGGGCAGCCGCTTGAACTGCGTCTTCGACGCGTCGAGCAGGTGCAGGAACTGCGGCGCCAGCACGCCGCACAGCGCGCCGAGCACGACGAACAGCAGCACCTCGGGGCCGGTCACGGCCGGAAACACCGGCATCTCGTACGGCGGCCGGTAGCCGGCGAATTCGCGCATCACGATGTTCGCGACGACCGACGCGACCACCATCGGCCCGAAGCTCTCCATCGCGATCGTGCCGAGCACGATCTCCGATACGAAAAAGGCGCCGGCGATCGGCGCGTTGTAAGCGGACGTGATGCCGGCCGCCGCGCCGCAGGCGACCAGCAGGCGCAGACGCGGCGGGTCGAAGTGCGCGAAGCGGCCGACGAGCGACGCCGCGAGCGCCGCGAGCTGCACCATCGGGCCTTCGCGGCCGATCGAGCCGCCGCTGCCGATCGTCAGCAGCGACGACACGCTGCGCCACAGGCTCTGCCGTACCGGTACGACGCCGTTGCCGAGCGCGACCGATTCCATGTAGTCGGTGTTGGCGGCCTGACGGTCGCCGCGCGTCGCGAGCAGCAGCACGCAGCCGGCGAGGAAGCCGCCCGCGGCCGGCATCCAGAATCGCACGTACCACGGCAGGCGCTTCGCCATCTGCACGAAGCTGCCGCTCTGCCCCGAGATCAGGTGCTGCATCAGGTCGATGCCTTCGCGGAACGCCATCGTCGCAAAGGCGCCGCCGACGCCGACGATGGCCGACCAGATCAGCATCGTATGGGCGTCCGACAGGCGGAACAGCGTTTGGGCGCGAGTGCGCAGCTTCAGCAGAAACGAGAGCACGGCTGAAAGGGGGCGATGGAAAACGACGCGAAGCATAGCACTGCGCCGCGCCCGCGGGACCTTCCCGTCGGGCGCGGCGCGCGAACCGTCACGGACGTGCGGCTCAGCCAAGCCAGTGCTGCACGGCCCAGGTGATCCCGTAGCCGCCGGCGATCAGCCACACGTACAGGATCAGGCCGGTCATCAGCGCACGCGGGCCGGCTGCGCGGATCTGCGCGACACGCGTCTCGATGCCGAGCGCGGTCATGGCCATCGTCAGCGCGAAGGTGTCGAGCACGTTCAGCGCATGCGTGACGTCCGCAGGCAGCACGTTCAGCGAATTGACGATCACGAAGCCGAGGAAGCCGAGCGCGAACCAGGGAACCGCCACCTTGCGCCTGGCTTGCGCGCCGCCGGCCGCGTCGCGAGCCGGGCGCGCCGAACGGGCGAGCCACCAGCCGAGCGCGAGCAGCACCGGCACCAGCAGCATCACGCGCGTCATCTTCACGATCGTCGCGACGTGCGCGACCTGCGGGCTGATGTCGCTCGCCGCGCCGACCACCTGCGCGACTTCGTGGATCGTGCCGCCGAAGAACAGGCCGAGGCCGGCCGGATCGAGGTTCAGCAACCCGGCGTGATAGGCGACCGGGTACAGGAACATCGACAGCGTGCCGAACAGCACGACGCTGCCCACGGCCATCGCGCTCTGGTGCGGCTTGGACTGCAGCGTCGACTCGAACGCGAGCACGGCGGCCGCACCGCAGATCGCGCTGCCGGCGGCGGTCAGCAGCGCGGCGTCGCGGTCGAGCTTCATCAGCTTCATGCCGACCCAGGTGCCGATCGCGAGCGTGCTGACGACGATCAGCACCGACACCGCGAGGCACGGCAGCCCGACCTGCGCGATTTCCTGCAGGCTCACGCGCAACCCGAAGAAGGCGACCGCGATGCGCAGCAGCTTGCGTGCGGAGAAATCGACACCGGCCGCCCAGCTGGCCGGCATGCCGTCGCGCAGCCCGTTGCCGTACGCCGCCCCGGCGACGATGCCGACGATCAGCGGCGACAGGCCGAGCCCCGCGATCGCGGGAAGCTCGGCGAGGCGCGTGACGGCGGCGGCGAACAGCGCGACGAACAGCACGCCGTTCAACTGGCCGCGCATCGACGGCGCGGCATGGCTGAGAGGGGAAGTCGGGGCAGTGGACATGGAGGCACCGTGATGGAGCGTGTGGCGATGGTGTAATCCTAGTTTCGTTATATCGATATGAAAAATTGTGATTTGTGACGTAAACTATCCGGAAAGCCGATAATTCATCCCCATGACCCCGGATCAACTGATAACGTTCGCCGCCGTCGCCGAGCATCTGAACATCAGCCGCGCCGCCGTGGCGCTGCATCTGTCGCAGCCGGCCGTATCGGGCCAGTTGCGGCTGCTGCAGGACGAGTTCGGCGAGCCGCTGTACCAGCGCGACGGCCGCGGCATCCGCCTGACGCCGGTCGGCGAGCAACTCGCGCAATACGCGAGGGCGCAGCGCGACACGTTCGCGCAGGCGCGTGCGTTTCGAGACGCGATACGCGGGCTGGAGGCCGGCACGCTGCGCATCGGCGCGAGCACGACGCCCGCGAGCTATCTGCTGCCGTATCTGATCGCGGCGTTCCAGCCGCGCGCGCCGCGCGTGTCGATCCAGACGATGAGCGGCAATACGGCCGACGTGGTCGCGGCGCTGCCGTCGCTCGACATCGCGCTGATCGAAGGGCCGCCCGGCGAGACGTTGCCGCCGGGCACGGCCGTGCACGCGTGGCACGAGGACGAGATCGTCGCGATCGTGCCGGCCGGCCATCCGCTCGCGGCGCCCGGCCATGACGCGGACGTGACGCTCGACGCGCTCGCCGCCCATCCGCTCGTGCTGCGCGAGGCGGGTTCCGCCGTGCGGCAACTCGTCGAGCGCGCGTTCGCGCAGGCCGGCGCGCCGATGCGCGTCGCGTTCGAGATCGCGGGGGTCGAGGCGGTGAAGGAGGCCGTCCGCGCAGGAATGGGCGTCGGGTTCGTGTCCGCGATGTCGCTGCGTCACGAGGATGCCGCGCTCGTGCCGCGCTCGCTGGCGCCCGCGCCGCTCACGCGGCATTTCTCCATTCTCGTGCCGCATGGCGGCGCCCCGTCGCGGGTCGCCGCGCAATTCCTCGAAATGAGCCTCGCGCAGGACCTCGCGTAGGCGCTCGCCGCCGCGCCGGGAACACGCGTTGCATACGGTTGCGCGCGTATTCGTGCGACGACACGGCCTTAGGGATTTCCTCTATGGCGTGGGTCCGACGCGAGGCGCACCATCCGTCTCAAGCAAATGGAACCGGTTCCATTCCGGTTGAGAAAGGGCAACATGGCAGACATCGTGATCGTGGCGAGCGCATTCGGGATGGACCGGGTGCGCCAGGAGGGCCACAGTGCATTCATCGCCACCGTGGCGGCATCCGGGGCGGCCGGTTTCGAGGTGCGGCGCGAGTTGTTCGCGTCGGACGACGATACGGCGCCCGGCGCGCTGGCCGCGCTCGGTGCGCAGATCGCCGGCCACGGGCTGTGGTCGGTCTATTCGACCCCGGACTCGCTGTACACGGAAACGGGGGCGCTCGATGCCGACGCCTTGCGCGATGCGCTCGCGCAAGCCGATGCGCTCGGCGCGCGCTTGATGAAATTCCAGCTCGGCGGCTTCGCCGGCGACGCGCACGCGGCCGAGATCGTCGCGCTGGCGCGCGGCGCGCGGGCCCGCGTGGTGGTCGAGAACGGCCAGCTCGAGCTCGGCGGTGCGTTCGCGCAGTTCCGCGGGCTGTTCGACGCGTTGTCCGAGGCCGGCATGCCCGATGCGCTCGGCATGACGTTCGACATCGGCAACTGGCAGTGGCGCGGCGAAGCGCCGCTCGACTGCGCGCAGGTGCTCGCGCCGCATGTGGAATACATTCACTGCAAGACCATCGAAGGCGAGGGCGCGCGTCGTTTCGCCGTCGCGCCGGCGCCGAACGATCCGCTCGTGACCGGCGTACTCGCCGCGCTGCCGCAGCACGCGCCGCGCGGCATCGAGTTCCCGTTCGACGCGGCCGATCTGGCCGGCGATGCCTGCCGGCGCGTCGCATGGCTTGCGACCGCGTGACGGCGGAAGGATCCTGAGGAGTTCAGTCATGAAAACAGCACTCGATGTCGTGACCTACGGCGAAGCGATGGCGATGTTCGTCGCGACGGAGCCGGGCCATCTCGCGCACGCCGGGCAATTCGCGAAGCGGATCGCGGGCGCCGATCTCAACGTCGCGATCGGCCTGTCGCGGCTCGGTTTCCGGGTCGGCTGGATGAGCCGGGTCGGCCGCGATTCGTTCGGCCGCTACGTGCTCGACACGCTGGCGCGCGAGGGAATCGACGCGTCGTGCGTGACCGTCGATCCGCGCTACCCGACCGGCTTCCAGCTGAAGTCGCGCAACGACGACGGCAGCGATCCGACCGTCGAATATTTCCGCAAGGGCTCGGCGGCGAGCCACCTGTCGTGCGACGACTACGTGGCCGACTACGTGCTCGGCGCGCGCCATCTGCACCTGACGGGCGTCGCGCCGGCGATTTCGGCGACGTCGTGCGAACTCGCGTTCCGGCTCGCGCGCGAGATGCGTGCGGCCGGCAAGACGATCTCGTTCGACCCGAACCTGCGCCCGACGCTGTGGCCGTCCGCCGACGTGATGGCGAAGACGCTGAATGCCCTCGCGACGCTCGCCGACTGGGTGTTGCCGGGCCTGGCCGAAGGTCGACAATTGACCGGGCACGAGACGCCGGCCGACATCGCGGGCTTCTATCTCGCGCGGGGCGCGCGCGGCGTCGTGATCAAGCTCGGCGAGCAAGGCGCGTATTTCCGCACGGCCGACGGTCGCGAAGGCACGGTCGCCGGCGAGCGCGTCGAGCGCGTCGTCGACACGGTCGGCGCCGGCGACGGCTTCGCGGTCGGCGTGGTCAGCGCGCTGCTCGAAGGCCGCAGCGTCGAGCAGGCGGTCGCGCGCGGCAACCGGATCGGTGCGCTCGCGATCCAGGTGATCGGCGATTCGGAAGGGTTGCCGACGCGCGACGCGCTCGACCGTCTCGAAAGTGTCGACAATCGCGCCGATCGCTTAGAGGAAACCGTCACCGCGCAATGAGAGGCCGGACACGGCACAATCCGCGGATCCATTTCGTGCGCGACGCACGGTAGTTTTGTTCGAGGCCGGGCGGGCGCTGGCGCCCACTGCGGCCCCTATACGGAGACACTCTCATGGCAGCCAATCTCGCAGCGCGTCGGTGGTGGACGATCATGCCGATCGTCTTCATCACGTACAGCCTCGCTTACCTCGATCGCGCGAACTACGGGTTCGCGGCGGCGGCCGGCATCAACCAGGACCTCGGGATCAGCAAGGGCCTGTCGTCGCTGATCGGCGCGCTGTTCTTCCTCGGCTACTTCTTCTTCCAGATCCCCGGCGCGATCTACGCGGAACGCCGCAGCGTGAAGAAGCTCGTGTTCGTCAGTCTCGTGCTGTGGGGCGGCTGCGCGGCCCTGACCGGCGTGGTCAGCAACATCCCGTCGCTGATGGCGATCCGCTTCGTGCTGGGCGTCGTCGAGGCGGCCGTGATGCCGGCGATGCTGATCTACATCAGCAACTGGTTCACGAAGAACGAGCGCTCGCGCGCGAATACGTTCCTGATCCTCGGCAATCCGGTCACCGTGCTGTGGATGTCGATCGTGTCCGGTTATCTCGTGCATGAATTCGGCTGGCGCCACATGTTCATCGCCGAAGGCGTCCCGGCCGTCATCTGGGCCGTGTGCTGGTGGTGCCTCGTGCAGGACAAGCCGGCCGATTCGCCGTGGTTGAGCGCGCAGGAAAAGCGCGACCTCGACGCCGCGCTCGCGGCCGAGCAGGCGGCGATCAAGCCGGTCCGCAACTATGGCGAGGCGTTCCGCTCGCCGGCCGTGATCAAGCTGTGCGCGCAGTATTTCTGCTGGAGCATCGGCGTGTACGGCTTCGTGCTGTGGCTGCCGTCGATCGTGAAGAACGGTTCCGATCTCGGGATGGTCGCGACCGGCTGGTTGTCCGCGCTGCCGTACCTGGCGGCGACGATCGCGATGCTCGCCGCGTCGTGGGCGTCCGACAAGGTCGGTTCGCGCCGCGGCTTCGTGTGGCCGTTCCTGCTGGTCGGCGCGGCCGCGTTCGCCGCGTCGTACGCGCTCGGCTCGTCGCATTTCTGGATCTCGTATGCGCTGCTGGTCGTCGCGGGCGCCGCGATGTACGCACCGTACGGCCCGTTCTTCGCGATCGTGCCGGAACTGCTGCCGAAGAACGTCGCCGGCGGCGCGATGGCGCTGATCAACAGCATGGGCGCGCTCGGTTCGTTCGTCGGCTCGTATTTCGTCGGCTACCTGAACGGTGCGACCGGGTCGCCCGTCGCGTCGTACGCCTTCATGAGCGCCGCGCTCGTCGCCGCGGTGATCCTCACGCTGTCCGTCAAACCCCAGGCGCGCGATGCGCATCCGCTCGCGGCGCCGCTGCAAGGAAAATGAAACGATGAAGCCCCGTATCGTCGCGTACAAGCCGCTGCCCGATGACGTTCTCGCGTACCTGCGCGAGCATGCGGAGGTGGTGCAGGCCGACGGCGCCGACGCGCTCGCCGCTGCGCTCGGCGACGCGGACGGCGCGATCGGCGCGAGCCTGAAGGTCACGCCGCAGATGCTCGACCGCGCGCCGCGGCTGAAGGCGTGGTCGACGATCTCGGTCGGCTACGACAACTTCGACGTCGCCGATCTCACGCGGCGCGGCATCGTGCTCGCGCATACGCCGGACGTGCTGACCGAGTCGACGGCCGACACGGTGTTTTCGCTGATCCTGGCCTCCGCACGGCGCGTGGTCGAACTGGCCGAATGGGTGAAGGCCGGCCATTGGCATCGCAGCATCGGCCCGGACCTGTACGGCACCGACGTGCAGGGCAAGACGCTCGGCATCGTCGGGCTCGGGCGGATCGGCGGCGCGGTCGCGCGGCGCGCGGCGCTCGGCTTCCGGATGCAGGTGCTGTACGCGAACCGGTCCGCGCATGCCGAGGCCGAGACGCAGTACGGCGCCCGGCGCGTGACGCTCGATGCGCTGCTCGCGCAGTCGGATTTCGTGTGCCTGCAGGTGCCGCTGTCGCCCGACACGCGCCACCTGATCGGCGCGCCCGAATTCGCGAAGATGAAGCGCAGTGCGATCCTGATCAACGCGTCGCGCGGGCCCGTCGTCGACGAAGCGGCGCTGGTCGACGCGCTGCGCGCGGGGACGATCCGGGGCGCGGGGCTCGACGTGTTCGAGAAGGAGCCGCTGCCGGCGGATTCGCCGCTGCTGCAGATGAAGAACGTCGTCGCGCTGCCGCATATCGGCTCGGCGACGCACGAGACGCGCCATGCGATGGCGCGCTGCGCCGCGGAAAACCTGGTCGGCGCGCTGGCCGGCACGCTGCGCACGAATCTCGTCAATCCGGATGCGCTGGCGCACGCCTGAGCCGCCTCCGGCAACCGGCTGGCGCGGCGCCGGCGCCGTTAGAGTCGATGATCTTGGTGCCGGCGGGCCGGCTGCGTTATGATCGCCCGCTCTCGTCGCATCGACGGTCGGCCGCGCGGCCGGCTGCATCGGGCGACGGGCATCCGCGCCAGCTCCGGTGCGGCCGACTGCCGTAGCACGCGACCGGCGGGCGCTGCGCGAGCGCGAAGCATCGGGCCGGCGCAGGCGCCGACGCGCCAGGACAAGGGAGGCCGCCGGTTGGCTTACGTTTCCAACAACAATGGTCCGTCTGCTCACGAAGCGGCGCGGATCGTACGTCGCGAGGCACGACAGTGACCGATTCGCAACCTTCCACCACGCGTCCGGCGACGATCAGCGACGTCGCGCGTGAGGCCGGTACGGGCAAGACCAGCGTTTCGCGCTACCTGAACGGCGAGACGCACGTGTTGTCCGTCGATCTGCGCCAGCGGATCGAAGCGGCCATCGCGCGGCTCAACTACCGGCCGAACCAGATGGCGCGCGGGCTCAAGCGCGGCCGCAACCGGCTGCTCGGCATGCTCGCGGCCGATCTGACCAATCCTTACACCGTCGAAGTGCTGCAGGGCGTCGAGGCCGCGTGCCATGCGCTCGGCTACATGCCGCTCATCTGTCACGCAGCGAACGAAGTCGAGATGGAGCGCCGCTTCCTGCAACTGCTCACGACCTACCGCGTCGAAGGGCTGATCGTCAACGCGCTCGGCGCCGACGAAGACGTGCTGCGCCCGTTGCGCGGCGCGGGTATTCCGGCCGTGCTCGTCGACCGCACGGTCGAGGGCTTCGAGGCCGACCTGATCGGCCTCGACAACGACGACGCGATCGAGACGGCGCTCGCGCACCTGGTCGAACACGGTTTCGACGCGATCCATTTCGTCGTGCAGCCGTTCGAGCGCGTCAGCTCGCGGCGCGTGCGCGAGGCCGCGTTCCGCGCGGCGCTGGCCGCGCGCGGGCTGGCGGTGCCGTCGACGGTCGTGCTCGACCTGAACGCGCCCGACGCGGCCGCGGCGGCGCTCGCCGACGTCGATGCGCGCATCGATCACGCGGCCCGGCGCGGCGTGCGCGCGGCGCTGTTCGCCGCGAATGCGCCGGTCGCGTTGGCGATCGCGCGCCACCTGCGCGCGCGCTTCGGCGCCGCGTGGCAGCAGCAGGCGGCGCTGCTGTCGATCGACGATCCGGAGTGGGCCGAGCTGATCGGCATCACGACGATCCGTCAGCCCACCTACGAAATCGGCTACAAGGCCGTCGAATTCGTGCACGAGCGGATCGACGGCGCGGCGGGCGACGTGCGCGTCGCGATGCTGCCCGGCGAGCTGATTGCGCGCGCGTCGACCGCAAGCTGAGTATCATTCGGGGCACGCGGCGCATCGGGTGCGTTGCCTCGAACCAAGGAAATACATGACTGTCGCTCCCGTCACGCTGGCGGCGCTGATCGCTGCCACGCTGATCATCGCGCTGCTGCCGCTCGTCCTCTATCGCATCCTGCGCAAGCCGCTTGCGCTCAATCGCCGCGACACGATCGTCGGCGTCGCCGTCTTCACGCTGTTTGCCATGATCCTCGAGCGCGCGTTCCACGGGCTCGTGCTGAGCCACACGCCCGAGGACGGCTGGCTCACGCAGCCGCTCGCGTTCGTCGCGTACGGCGCGCTTGCGACCGCCGTATTCGAGGAAGTCGGCCGCTATCTCGGGATGCGCGTGCTGAACCGCCGCTATGGCGCATCGGCCGGCGACGCTCGCGGCATCGGCTACGGGATCGGTCACGGCGGCGCCGAAGCGTGGTTCGTCGGCGTGCTGGTGTGGGGCCAGTGGTCGTATCTCGCGTGGCTCGCGAGCCGCGGCCAGCTCGAGACGCAGTTGTCCGACCTGCCGGTCGACACCGTCGTGCGGCTGCACATGATGCTCGCGACGCTGTCGGTCCAGTCGATCCTGCTGTTGCTGCTCGAACGCTGCGCGGCGTTCGCGGTGCAACTGGCGCTGTCGGTGCTGGTGTGGCGCGGCGTGCGGGCCGGCCGGATGGCCGTGTTGCCGCTCGCGATCGTGCTGCATGCGCTCGCGGCGACGCCGACGCTGCTGTACCAGGTGCGCGTGCTGCCGGCCGCATGGGTCGAGGCCGCGCATTTCGTGCTGGCCGCGATCCTGGCGGTCGTGCTGGCGAAGGCGTGCCGGCCGTCGCGTGCGGCGGCCTGACGGGAGACACGGCATGGACGACTATCTGATCGAATGCCCGAGCGCCGAATTCGACGCGCTCGCACGCGTGATCTGCGATCTGTTTCCGGAGCAGACGCGCTTCGCCGAAAGCAGCGACACGCGCGGGCGCTTCCTGTCCGTGCACTGGCTGGCGATGCGTTTCGGCGCGACGCCGAAGCGGATGACGCTCGACATCCGGATCGTGCCAGCCGCGCTCGCGCGCTACCTGGCGCTCAAGCCGATGCAGCGCGCGCGCAGCCATGCGGTGCTGCATGCGTATACGGAAGCGATGCTCGGATCGCTCGAAGAGCGACACGCGGCCGGCGAGACCGTCGAGCGCGACGCGGAACTCGAGCTCGACGAAGACTTCGCGTGAGCAGCGGCGCCGGCCTTGGGCCGGCGCGGTGCATTACGCGGGTGCATTACGCGGGTGAATTACGCGTCGCGATAGACCTGCGCGAAGCGCTGCGCCTGCACGACACCGTAGTCGCCCGGCGCGTATTGCATCACCCAGTCGCCGGCGACGCCGCGCAGCGTGTCGCCGTTCTCCGAGCGGGCGATCGTGAACGGCTCGTCCATCCGGCGTGCGAGCACGACGGCCGGCCGGTTGCGGTAAGCGCCCGGCGCACCGTGCGCGAGCGCCGGATCGGCGGGCAGGTATTTGGCGTCGAAGCGCGCGCGCGACACGACCCAGCGGTCGCCGGTCGAGCCGGTGATCAGCGCGTCGCCCACAGCATAACGGTTCGGGCCTTCGAGGCTCATCAGTTCGCCGTCGGCCTGCGCGAACGACACGGCGACGGTTTCGTCCTTGACGACGCGACGGGCCTGCGGATCGGTACGCAGATCGAGTTGCTTGAGTTCGAGCATGGCGGGAAAGGGCGGGAAAGCGGGAAAAGCCGGGAGCTTATCCCGAATTCGGCGCGCCGTGTGACGCGCCGATGCCGCCAGCGGCGCGGCGCCGTTCGGCCCGGACGGGCAGCACGGCGCCGGCGAGGAGGGCGTCAGGGCTGCGCGGGAGCGCTCGCGGCCGGCGCGGCGGCCGCGTTGCCTTCCTTGCCCTTCGTCCTGCCCTTGCCGCGGTGCTCGCCGCCGTGGTGCAGCCAGTTGCGGAAGGTCGTGTCGGCCAGCGCCTTCTGCTCGGCCGGGAAGCTCTCGTAGAGCGGCGCGAAGGCGTCGGCGAGCTTCTTTGCGCCGTCGGCGTTCGCCTGCGACAGTTCCGCGTACTGCTTCATGTCGTCGAGCGCGGACACGTCGTGCTTGGCGATCCGTTCGCCGTAGAGACGGCCCATCGTTGCGCCGTTGTCGCGCATCGTATCGGCGAACGTCTTCCATTGCGGCTCCTGCGCCGACGTGATCTTCAACTGGTCGTGCAGGTACTTGATGCGCTGCTCGATGCGCGCTTCGTGGCGTGCCGCGCGCTGCTCGGCGCTCGGGGCCGACGCCGCGGCCGTCGTGGCCGGCGCCTGGGCGGACGCTTGCGGCTGCGCCGGGGTTTGCGCGAACGCGCTGGCTGCAACGACGAGCGTAGCGAGGGTGAGCGAGATTTTCTTCATGGTTGGCTCTCCGGGGTGGTGTCTGGCGAGCGGGCGCGGCGGCCAACGCCGCCGGCGCGCATCTCGCGTCGCCCGCTATTAGTAGCACGTTGCATGCAGTGCAGCAGCGAATGCGACACTTGCTTACATCCGATACGAATCGAAATCGAAAGGTTCGAATCCGGTCATGCCGGTTGGGCGCGCCGGCGTTCGGCGCTATCATCGCGTCACTTTCCACTCCGCCGGCATCTGCGTACCGGCCCAGCGTCATGCGCCCACCCCGCCTCGACCAACTCGACGATCTCGACCGGCAACTCGTCGCGCTGCTGCAAGCCGATGCGCGCGCCAGCGTCGCGGATCTCGCGCGTCAACTCGACGTGGCGCGCACGACGGTCGTCGCACGCATTGCGCGTCTCGAACGCACCAACGTGATCGCCGGATACAGCGTGCGACTGGGGCAGGACGTGCTCGACGCCAGCATCTATGCGTACGTCGGCATCATCCTCACGCCGAAGTTCGGCAAGGACGTATTGCGCAAGCTCGACCGGATGCCGGAAGTCCAGCTGCTGTGCGCGGTGAGCGGCGAGTACGACTACGTCGCGTGGCTGCGCGCCGATTCGCCCGAACGGCTCAACGATCTGCTCGACCAGATCGGCACGCTCGAAGGCGTCGAGCGCACGACGACGTCGATCATCCTGTCGCGCAAGATCGATCGCGGGACGATCGGCGGCTGACCGGTCGCATGCCGCGCCGCGCATGACCGCGCGAGCGTGGTGCGGGTTTCATGGCGTCGCGGGCGCCGGCCCCGCGTCGGGTGCCCGCACGCATTCGTCCTGGCCTTCGCTGTACGTCGTGATCGGCGCGGGGTATCCGCCATCATCGGCATCATCCTTTCGCGCACGTCGCGCATCTCTCCCGAATCCTCTTTCGTATGCCGCTTCGACCGGCGTGCCGCATCCCGCGCATGGGCCGTTCGTGTGCCGGCGCCGCGCCGTGCGTCCTCGTCTTCGTCGTCGCCATGCGCAACCGCCAACGACCGGTTCGCGACAGCCCCTATACGCGATTTTCAGACGTGTATGTCATTTCGGCGAAATATATCGTCATAACGTCGAAATTATCGGTCGTTTCGCATCATTCTTCGTCTTGGAACTGATTTTGAGCGTCCCTACACTGTGTGCATGGCTCGACGCCGTCCACAACACCACACCCATCATCAGGAGATAAGCGCATGAAAATCGCCATCGTCGGCGCAGGTCTGATCGGCCACACCATTGCTCACATGCTGCGTGAAACGGGCGACTACGAAGTCGTCGCGTTCGACCGCGACGCGGATGCGCTCGCGAAGCTGTCGCGCGAAGGCATTGCGACGCAGCGGGTCGATTCGGCCGATGCCAATGCGATTCGCGAAGCAGTGAAGGGCTTCGATGCGCTCGTCAACGCGCTGCCGTACTATCTCGCGGTCAATGTGGCCGCCGCCGCGAAGGCTGCCGGCGTTCACTACTTCGACCTGACCGAGGACGTGCGCGCCACGCACGCGATCCGCGAACTGGCCGACGGCTCCGATCGCGCGTTCATGCCGCAGTGCGGCCTCGCGCCGGGCTTCATCGGCATCGCCGCGCACGAGCTCGTGAACGGCTTCAGCGAAGTGCGCGACGTGAAGATGCGCGTCGGCGCGCTGCCCGAATATCCGACCAACGCGCTGAAGTACAACCTCACGTGGAGCGTCGACGGCCTGATCAACGAATACTGTCAGCCGTGCGAAGCGATCCGCGACGGCCGCAAGCAATGGGTGCAGCCGCTCGAAGGCCTCGAGCACTTCTCGCTCGACGGCACCGAATACGAAGCGTTCAACACGTCGGGCGGCCTCGGCACGCTGTGCGAAACGCTGTCGGGCAAGGTCGAGACGCTCGATTACAAGTCGGTGCGCTATCCGGGCCACCGCGAGCTCATCCAGTTCCTGCTGGAAGACCTGCGCCTGTCGACCGACCGCGACACGCTGAAGTCGATCATGCGCCGCGCGGTGCCGTCGACGAAGCAGGACGTCGTGCTCGTGTTCGTCACGGTGACGGGCGTGAAGGACGGTCAACTGGTGCAGGACGTGTTCACGCGCAAGATCTTCGCGAAGGACGTGTGCGGGATGCACATGAGCGCGATCCAGATCACGACGGCCGGCGCGATGTGCGCGGTGCTGGATCTGTTCCGCGAAAAGAAGCTGCCGCAGAGCGGTTTCATCCCGCAGGAAAAGGTATCGCTGAAGGCGTTCCTGTCGAACCGCTTCGGCAAGCTGTACGACGGCGGTACGATGGAGCGCGTGCACGCGGTTGCCTGACCGCGGTTGCCGGACCATTCGCCAGCGTCCGGCACGAGGGCCGTACGACGCCGGGAGCGCAGCAGCGCTTCCGGCGTTGTTTTTTTGAGGAAGCGGGAAGGGCGCCTGGCGGCGCGATCAGGCGGGCAGCGGCGGGACGATCGTCGCCGGTTGCGGCGGCGGCACGATGCGGTACAGCAGCGCGTCGATGTCCGCGTCGGACGGCGCGGTGTTGTCGAACATCACGATGCCGTCGCATTCGTGGCCGGTCGGCACGAAGCGGCGCTGCCGGTATTCGTCCCAGTGCGCGAGCTTGTACGCGTCGTTCGGGTTGGCGCGCGCGACGATCCGCTGATGCGCGACGTCTTCCGACGTGTGAACCCAGACGACCGTCAGCGCGACCTCGGGCGCGATGCCGAGCCACGTGCGATCGAGGATGCGCCGGTCGCGCACCTCGCGCGACAGCGGGCCCACGACGAGCGCACCGATGCCGAGCGCGAGATTTTCACGGGCCGTATCGAGCAGGCCCTGGTATTCGGGATCGCGAAGATGTTTGAGGTAGAGCGGGCTGTCGCGGTCGTTCGGATCGTCCGTGAGCGCGCCCATCGCGGCCGCGCTGTAGCGGCCGTACAGCGTATCCTTGTCGAGCAGGCAGAACGCCTCGCCGGTCGCGCGCATCAGCGGCCCGATGAGCCGCTTCGCGAGCGTGGTCTTGCCGGTGCCGGCGTGACCGCAGAAGAACACGAGATGCGTCACGAATACCGGCTCCCCGCTTTCCGGCGCGACGTGTCGCCGCGCTCTTCGCCGCGCGAGAACACTTCCGCTTCCAGCCACATCGCGTTGATGATGCCGAAGCCGAGTGCCACGCCGATGCCGAGTATCCACGAGAAATACCACATAGGTCTGTCTCCTTGACGGTGGGGCCGCGCGGCCGTTGTGCATCGCGCAACGCAGGCCCGGCGGGCCAGTCGACGTGCCCCGATGCGCGTGCTGCGGCGCACGCAGCCCGATCATGACCAATATCGGCGTGCCGCGCAAGCCGGGCCGTCCGTGCGGCAAACCGGTAAACTGATGGGCAAACCGCAACATCGTGGGACAACATGCTGATCAACTGTGCTGCTTACCAGGATGGCCGCAAGCTGGCCGATATCGACATCGCCGCCATCAGCGATTACGTGTCGAAGCCCGAATGCTTCGTGTGGGTCGCGCTGAAGGATCCGACGCCCGAGGAAATCGATCTGATGGGCGAGGAGTTCGGATTGCACGAGCTGGCGCTGGAGGATGCCCGCAAGGGTCATCAACGGCCGAAGATCGAGGAATACGGCGATTCGCTGTTCGCGGTGCTGCATACGGTCGAACTCGATGAGGACGACGAATTCAAGGTCGGCGAACTGAACGTGTTCGTCGGCCCGAATTACGTGCTGTCGATCCGCAATCACACCGAGCAGGATTTCCGCGACGTGCGCAAGCGCTGCGAGCGCGAACCGCATCTGCTGCGCGAGGGGTCGGCGTTCGTGTTCTACGCGTTGATGGACCAGGTCGTCGACCGGTATTTCCCGATCCTCGAAACGCTCGGCAACGAGCTCGAGGAACTCGAGGATCGCATCTTCGCGAAGGCGACGCCCGCGTCGTCGCGCGCGATCATCGAGGATCTCTATTCGCTGAAACGCCGGCTCGTGCTGCTGTACCAGCACACGGCGCCGCTGATGGAGCCGCTCGCGAAGCTCACCGGCGGGCGCATTCCGGAGGTCTGCAGCGGGATGGCAGCCTACTTCCGCGACGTGTACGACCATCTGCAGCGAATCGTGAAGACGATCGAAGGGCGCCGCGAGATGGTCGTCACCGCGATCCAGGTCAACCTCGGGATGATTTCGCTCGCGGAGAACGAGGTGACCAAGCGGCTCGGCTCGTTCGCCGCGCTGTTCGCGATACCGACGATGATCGCCGGCATCTACGGGATGAACTTCGCGAACATGCCCGAGCTGCACCTGAAATACGGGTTCTACGGCTGTATCGCGGTGATGGCCGTCGCCGATCTCGCGTTGTGGTGGCGCTTCAAGCGAGCAGGGTGGCTGTAGCCCGATATCACGCGGGACGCGGCGCGTGCTTGCCGACCACGACGCGCCACGGCCGCACGCGCCACGATTTCACGAGGCCGTTCTGCACGTACGGATCGGCGCGTGCGAACGATTCGGCCGCTTCCGGCGAATCGCCTTCGAACACGAGCACGGCCTGGTCGGCCGGATCCGCCAGCGCGCCCGCGAGCACGAGTTCGCCGCGCTGGGTCGCGGCCTGCGCGAGCGCGAGATGCTCGGCACGGAACGCGTCGCGCCGCGACAGGTAATCGTCGACGAGTTCGTAGATCAACTGGTAATGCATGATCGCTCCAGGAGTCGGTTTCCGCCCGGAGGAAGGGGCGGCCGGCTCAGTATAGGACACCGGGAAAGCTGTGGGCGACGTGGCTTGCCGGCATGACGGCGCGCATTCGCGGGGGCGCTTTTTGAACGGCGCATCCTCGGCGGTATCTCGTTGTTCTTCGGAAAACGCAACTAACAGTCTAGTTTCTCGACATCGGCAAATTGCCGACCCGTTCGCGTCTACGTCGCACTACCTGGAATTCGTCTACAGGGACGGGGGGGGGGCCACGCTCGTTCCGGGTCTCGATCTCGCATGCCGACGAGGGCAGGCGCACGGATGAAAAATGACGGGAGCTGGCTGCCGGGGCACCTGGAGCGGCGTCGCGCGAGGGCGTTTCCATTGGGCCAGAATGCGACCTATGCTGAACGAATCCGGAGCGAACGCCGTTCGCCCGATTCACCCAGACGAGGTGTGCCATGCCGGTCTCAGCCACCCTGCAGGATTGCCTGCGCCAGAAGTCATCGCGGTACGAAATCGTGTACCACCCCTATAGTCATACGAGCATGGAGACGGCCGCCGCCGCGCATATTCCCGGCGACCGGCTCGCGAAAACGGTGCTCCTCGAGGACGCCGAGGGCTACGTCGCCGCCGTATTGCCGACGACGCATGCCGTGCGCCTGTCGGATCTCTGGGTGAAGACGGGACGCCATCTCGTGCTCGCCCGGGAGGTCGAATTGCGCGAGTTGTTCAAGGATTGCGACATGGGCGCGCTGCCGCCGGTCTGCATGGCGTACGGGATGAAGACGTTCCTCGAGGAACGCCTCGCGCAGCAGCCGGAAGTCTATTTCGAGGCCGGCGATCACGAAGCGCTGATTCACATGATGCAGGACGAATTCCTGATGCTGATGGAGACCGCCGAGCGCGCGCATTTCTCGCACCGGATGCAGGGGATGATGCTGTCCTGAGCGAAGCCGGTCGTGCGTCGACGAAGCATGCGCGGGCATTTGTCTCGCCGGCCTCGGTGAAGCGGATGTGCCGGTGCGCGCAAAGTGGCGGGTAACGAATTCACGCTGACGCAGCGGTTTCTGGCATCAAAAAAACAGATTCGGTATGCAGATCATCGTATGGATCCGATCGGTGGAAAAGGCACGGTTATTTTGATTCGGATTCCTTATAAACAAGAGGCGAATGCCCATCCGAACATTGCATGAACAAGCCCCGGCGCCGCATGACGATGGTCAATCGGATTTCATCCGTGCGATGTGACAACGAAACGCATCCGGCGATGCTCATTACCGACGCGCCAATTCGGTGCTTGGCACTAAGTTGGTGATTATTTTAGAGAGGCACTTGATTGGTGCGGCCGCCATACAAATCAATTACTAAAGCAATGGAAAATGGTCGGCGAAGTTTACTAAATCATTATTCGAGCAAACTCTCCAAACTTTGTATTCGAGTATCAAATAAAGTTTGACGCTCAAATTTTTTCCTTGCTATCTTCTGCACCCAAGACGAACGACTCGGCTGACATCAGTGCGTAACGAAGATCCAATCGTCACGCGAGAAAAGTGCCTGTGTCGACGCAGCTGACAATTGCCTGAACGCGCTGGTTCGGGGTAGACGCCGGATAGGGTGGCTATCCCGTTGCGGTTGAAACGATTCCTTGAAATTGAATAAATCGGGATCCGAAATCGATTCTTTCGATTCGGATGGCTAATTGCATCAAAAATGAAATTTCGGGGTGAGGCGGAGACGGAACCGACCCGGTTCCGGGGCCGGCCATCATCGCGAAACTGGGCGATTCGCTTGGGGGATGGATAGTGGGCATGAAAGTCGAAGAGCATCTGGTTGCTTCGAACAGCGGACTGGCCACGCTTGGGCGTCCGCGGGAATTCGGCAAGAAGCAGCAGAACCCGGTGCGCCGTTTCGGCGGCATCGCAGTCGTCCTCCTGTTGCACGCAGTGCTGATCTACGCATTGCTCAACGGCCTCGCGACGAAAGTCGTGCAGGTGATCCAGCATCCGATCGAAACCCGCATCATCGAGCCGGTGAAGCCGCCGCCGCCCCCGCCGCTGCCGGTCGTCAAGCTTCCGCCACCAAAATTCGCGCCCCCGCCGCCGCCGTTCGTGCCGCCGCCCGAAGTGCCGGTGCAGGCGCCGCCGCAAGCGCCGATCACGCACCAGGCGGCGCCGGTGCCGTCCGCGCCGGCCGTGCAGGCGCCCGTCATCGCACCGCCCGCGCCCGCGCCCGCGAAGCCGGTCAGCCACGAGGTGGGTGTCGTCTGCCCGAATTCGGACACGATTCGCGCGTCGATGCAGTACCCGAAGGAAGCGCAGGAAAACAACATCACGGGTGAGGTGACGATCGAGTTCGTCGTGGACGCGGACGGGAACATCACGAACGAACGCGTGGCCCAGTCGGCCGACCCCGTGCTCGATCGTGCGGCCTACAACACCGTGAAGCGGTTCAAATGCGTGGCGCAAGGCCAGGCGGTAAGGGTGCAGGTGCCGTTCTCGTTCAACCTGAATTGATGCAGTGGGCGGTCCGGCAAGCGCCGGACCGGGGAAAACCGTCTTGAACTTCAACCGTAAGTTCAACGAAAGAATCGGAGTGGGGTATGACCAAGCGTTCTCTGGCCGCACTGGCGGCAAGCCTGTTGATGTCCGTCGCTGCAATCGACGGGCTCGTTGCACCGCAATTCGCTTACGCGCAAGCGAGCGGATCCACGGCGGTATCCGACGCGTCGGCACAGGCCGCGGCGCCGGCGCCGTCCGCCGCCGACTCGGCCCCGCCGCCGGCGCCGGCCGCGACCGAAGCGGTCGAGAATCCGTACGGGCTGGGGGCGCTCTGGAAGAACGGCGACTTCGTCGCGCGCTTCGTGCTGATCCTGCTCGTGATCATGTCGATGGGCAGCTGGTACATCATGGTCACGAAGTTCGTCGAGCAGTTGCGGGCGAACCGCCGCGCGAAGCTTGCGGACGCGCAACTCTGGAGCGCGCCGTCGCTGGCCGAAGGCGCGAAGCTGCTCGACGAGGCATCGCCGTTCCGCTTCATCGCCGAAACGGCGATCGAGGCGGGCGAGCATCACGACGAGGCATTGCTCGAAGCCGTGGACCGCAACACGTGGATCGACGTGTCCGTCGAGCGCTCGATCACGAACGTGTCGAACCGCATGCAGGACGGGCTCGCGTTCCTGGCGACGGTCGGGTCGACCGCGCCGTTCGTCGGGCTGTTCGGCACGGTCTGGGGGATCTATCACGCGCTGACGGCGATCGGGATCGCGGGCCAGGCGTCGATCGACAAGGTCGCGGGCCCGGTGGGCGAGGCGCTGATCATGACGGCGATCGGCCTGGCGGTCGCGGTGCCGGCCGTACTCGGCTACAACTTCCTCGTCCGGCGCAACAAGTCGGTGATGGAGCGGGTCCGCAACTTCGGCGCCCAGCTGCACACCGTGCTGCTGGCCGGCAGCAAGCGTGCCGCTCGCGCGCCGTCGCCTGCCGCGTCGCTCGTGAACTGACCGGCTGACGGAGGCGCGCGATGGGCATGAACGTCGGGCAGGACGAAAGCGACGAGGTGATCGCGAACATCAACACGACGCCGCTCGTCGACGTGATGCTGGTGCTGCTGATCATCTTCCTGATCACGATTCCGGTCGTCACGCACACGATCCAGCTGCAGTTGCCGAAGGAGGTCGTGCAGCCGCTGCAGACCACGCCGAAGAGCGTCGAGATCGCGGTGAATCGCGACGGCGATTTCTTCTGGGGTGAACAACGGGTGGATGCGTCGACGTTGCTCGCGAAGCTGAAGAGCGTGTCGCAACAGCAGCCGCAGCCGAGCGTGCACGTGCGCGGCGACCAGAACACGCGCTACGAGTTCATCGGCCGGGTCGTCACGATGTGCGAGCGGGCAGGTATCGCGAAGGTGTCGTTCATTACGGAACCCCCGGCGCGGGGTGGCTAGCCTTGCACGGCTACGGCACGCGCGTCGATTCCGATTGACGGCGACGCAGGGGATCAGAGCAAGCATCGACAGGAGCAGACGATGGGAATGAACGTGCCTTCGGGCGGAGGCGGCGCCGAGCCGGACGTGATGGTCGACATCAACACCACGCCGCTGATCGACGTGATGCTGGTGCTGTTGATCATGCTGATCATCACGATCCCGATCCAGATGCATTCGGTGAAGATGGACCTGCCGGTGGGCAACCCGCCGCCGCCCGCCGCACCGCCGGAGGTCGTGCAGATCGATATCGACTTCGACGGGACGACGACGTGGAACGGCGCGCCGGTGCCGGATCGCGCGGCACTCGAGGCGAAGCTGACGGCGGTCGCGCACGAGCCCGTGCAGGCGGAGATCCATCTGCGGGCGAACAAGCTGGCGCCGTACAAGGACGTGGCGGCCGTACTGGCGTCCGCGCAGCGCGTGGGCGCGACGAAGATCGGCCTGATCGGCAACGAGCAGTTCATGCAATGACGGGACAGGCCAACCGATGAGCCAGCGACGATGGAAACGGATGATGGCGCTGACGGCGCTCGGGGCGGCCTGCGTGCTCGGCCGGCCGGCGTGGACGGCCGACGCGTTGCGGCCGGACGTGGCGAAGCCGCTGGCGGCCGCGCAGGAGCTGTATCGCGCGCACAAGTATCGCGACGCGCTCGGCAAGATCGCGCAGGCGGCCGCCGTGCCCAACCGCACGCCGTATGAAACCTATATGGTGGAAGCGACGCGCGGCGCGGCGGCGATGGCGGCCGGCGATACCGGCGTGGCCGCGCAGGCCTACGAAACCGTCCTGAACTCGGGGCGCCTGTCGGGCGAGGACGAGCAGAGGACGACGGCGGCGCTCGCGGGGATCTACTTCCAGCAGAAGAACTATCCGCAGGCGATTCGCGTCGCGCAGCGCTACTTGAAGGCGGGTGGTACGGATCCGGAAATGCACACGCTGCTCACGCAGGCGTATTACCTGTCGAACGATTGCGGCCAGGTCGTGAGCCAGCTGAAGGCGAGCGCGGACGCGCAGGTGAAGGCCGGCCACGCGCCGGACGAAGCGCAGTTGCAGATGCTGGCGTCCTGCGCGCAAAAGAGCAAGGATGCCGGTGCGTATCGCAGCGCGCTCGGCATGCTGGTGGCTTATCATCCGAGCCCCGCGTACTGGGAGGAAATGATCTCGGCGATTCGCGGCAGCCCCGGTTACCTGTCGTCGCTCGACCTCGACATCTACCGGCTGCGCAGGGCGACGGGCTCGCTGACGACGGCCGACGCCTATATGGAAATGACGCAGCTCGCGCTGGTGGCGGGCACGCCGGCCGAAGGCCGGCAGGTGATCGATCAGGGTTTCGCGTCCGGCGTGCTCGGCAAGGATGCGCAGGCGGACCGCGAGAAACGGCTGCAGGCGCTGGCCGCGAGGCGCGCGCAGTCGGGCGCGGACGCCGCCGATCCGGTGGCGCCGATCGACGCCGGCATGAATCTGGTGTTCGCGGGCCACGCGGCGCAGGGGCTGTCGATGATGGAGCAGGTCATCGCGAAGGGTGGCCTCCAGCATCCCGATGCGGCGCGGCTGCGGCTCGGCGAGGCGTACTACGTCGCGGGCCAGAAGGCGCGTGCGATCCAGGTGCTGCGCACGGTCAAGGGTAATGACGGATCGGGGGATCTGGCGAAGCTGTGGACGGTCGTCGCGTCGCGGTAAGGCGACGCTGGGGGACGCAGCGGCCGCAGCGGCCGAATGCGGGATGGGCGCCGTACCGCATGCACGTGCCATTGCGGCCACCTGAAGGCGGAGAAGTCTGGCTGGACGAGGAAAAAGGGGCAGCCGTGTTGATTAGTAAACCGAATGAAATGAGCGCGAATCGTGCGACCGCGACGCGGGACTCCCGTTTCGCTTCGCGTGAGACGTGCGCGTGGCGGCGACGGGCAGCGCAGCCTCGCGCCGTGGCGGCGGCTTCATGGCATCGGACAAGGTCTGCCTACATCGAATCGATTGCGATTGAGAGGGTCCGTTCTTCCATGGTCTTGCCTCCCGATGAATCGGTGCTCGTCGCGATTTCGCTCGGCAACAAGATCCGCGCGCTTCGGCAGCGGCTGAAACTCACGCTCGACGAAGCGGCCACGACGGCAGGGATCTCGAAGCCATTCCTGTCGCAGGTCGAGCGTGGGCGCGCGACGCCGTCGATCACGTCGCTGGTCCGGATTGCGAAGGCGCTCGGCGTGACGATGCAGTACTTCATCGACACGCCGACCGAGGCGCGCTCGGTGTGTCGCGGCGACGCCCTGCGGTATTTCCAGTTCACGAACTCGGCGAGTTCCTTTGCCCGGCTGACGAATCTCGTGGACGGTCGCAAGCTCGACGCGATCCTCGTCAGGATACCGGCGGGGCAGTCGCCGTCGGAAGTGACGACGCATGCAGGGGAGGAGTTCCTCTATGTGATGCGCGGAAGGGTCGCGCTCACGCTGGAGGATTGCACGTTCGTGTTGAGCCCCGGCGACACCGCGCACTACGAGTCGACGATGCCGCACGCGTGGCACAACACGGCCGACGAAGAGGCGGTGATCGTCTGGGTCGGTACGCCGCGGCTGTTCTAGCCCGTCGGGCCAGGATCACTCGAAGCGGAAAGCAAGCAGTGCGCTCAGTGCAGGTAATCAGTATTGGAAATTAAAGAATACGAAAGGGCCGTATGGCGTTCGAGTTGCATGGCCGATTCATTCGGATCGCGGTGGTTGGCAGGTCGGAAATGGCGAACTCCGGTACACGGGTGCCCAGAGCGCGCGACGGAATTCACAAGATTCGGACGCGCAGCGGGCGGGGTCTTACTGACGAGCGAGAGGGAACAAGATGAAGCAAAGAGCACGACATCGAGCGCATCGAAATCGTGAAGACGGGCGCGGTGTCGCAATACGGGGCGGACGCGATCGGCGGCATCGTCAACATCATCGCGAAACGTAATTTTTGCGAGCTGCAGCTCGACGGCAGCATCGGCAGCGCGATCAACGCCGGCAACGGCGACGGCACGACGAAGTTCGGCGTGCCCGGCACGCTGAGCCAGAGCGGGTACGACACGCGGTGTATTCGTACATCGGCCGCTTCGCGCAAGTCGGCGCGACGTACAAGTTCTGACGGCGATACGCGCAAGACCGATCAGCTTGGACGGGCCGCTCCACGTCCACTACCCCAATTAGGAGCGGCCTTTTTTTAACCGGGCGCGATGACGGTACGGCCGGGTCCGACCGGCATCGACGACGTATGAATCGACAGGCATTGATCGCGTGCGGGCATCGGGCCGGCATGCTACCGGGTTGACTGAACATGAGACTGTTGAAATGGCGGCGGATGCCCGCGCTGATCGCGTGCGTGGCGCTGGCCGCGGTCATGCCGCCGGTCGCGCACGCGGTGTCGGCCATCGCGCAATACGACCAGCCGAAATACCCGCCGGGCTTCACGCATTTCGATTATGCGGATCCGCAGGCGCCGGACACCGGCGCGCTCAATTTCGAAAACTACGACGAAGCGCAGAGCTACGACTCGCTGAACCCGTTCCTCGTGCGCGGCTCGCCCGCGCCGGACATCAAGAATCTGATGTTCGACACGCTGATGCAGCGCAGCTGGGACGAACTCGCGTCCGAATACGCGTTGATCGCCGACGACGTCGAGGTGGCGCCGGACGGACTGTCGGCCACGTTCCACATCAATGCGGCCGCGCGCTTCTCGAACGGCGACGCGATCACCGCGGCCGACGTCAAGTATTCGTTCGATACGCTGACGAGCCCGCAGGCGTCGCCGCTGTACAACGCGCAGTTCTCGATCATCCGGCGCGCGGTGGTCGTCGACGGTCACACGATCCGCTTCGAATTCAAGCATGCGGAGCGCGACGCCCCGCTGATCGCAGGCGACCTGCCGGTGTTCTCGCCGAAGTGGGGGCAGCGCGCGGACGGTACGCGACCGCCGTTCGACCAGATCGCGAACGTGCCGCCGATCGCGAGCGGCGCGTACCTGATCGAGCAGCGCAGGAACGACAAGCAGATCGTGTACGTGCGCAACCCGCACTACTGGGCCGCGAACCTGCCGTCGCGGCGCGGGATGTTCCGTTTCGCACGCGTGTCGTTCAAGCTGTACCTCGACCAGTACACGGCGCTCGAGGCGCTGAAGGCCGGCGACGTGGACGCGCGGATGGAATACAGCTCGACGCAGTGGGCGCGCAAGTACGTCGGCAAGAATTTTCGCAACGGACTGCTGACGAAGGGCGAATTCCCGGACGGCCCCGCACAGATGCAGGGTTTCCTGATGAATCTGCGCAAGCCGATGTTCCAGGACGTACGCGTGCGGCATGCGCTCGCGCTGGCATTCGACTTCGACTGGATGAGCCGGATGATGTTCTACGGGCAGTACCGCCGCACCAACAGTTTCTGGGACGCGAGCCCGTTCGCCGCGTCCGGCATGCCGAGCGCGAAGGAGCTCGCGCTGCTCGATCCATACCGGTCAACGCTGCCGCCGGAGGTGTTCGGCCCGATGAGCAAGCAGCCGTCGACGCTGCCGCCGGGCTCGCTGCGCGCGAACCTCAAGCAAGCGCGCGACCTGCTCGCGCAGGCCGGCTGGCACTACCGAGACGGCGCGTTGCGCGACGCGAGCGGCACGCCGATGACGATCGAGATCATCGACGACCAGCCCGGGATGGATCGCCTGATCCTGCCGTACACGCAGGCGCTCGCGACGCTCGGCATCCATGCGTACCTGCACGAGATCGACAGCGCGCTCTACCAGAAGCGGCTCGACAATTTCGAGTACGACATGACGACGTACATCTACTCGCCGGTGACGATCCCCGGCGCGGAGCTGACACGCCGTTTCGGCAGCGCGGCCGCGTCGCAGCCCGGCTCGGAGAACTATCCGGGCGTGAAGTCGAAGGCCGTCGACGCACTGATCCGCGCGGCGCTCGCGGCCAATACGCTCGAGGATCTCGAGACGGCCACGCACGCCCTCGACCGCGTGCTGATCAACCTGTACGTGCTGGTCCCGCAGTACTACATGCCGAACGCGCGGATCGCGTACAAGACGACGCTCGGCCATCCGGCGGTCGTGCCGGCTTCCTATCAGTACGAGGACTGGATCATCGACTACTGGTACGTGAAGCAGCCGGCCGCACGAGCACAACCCGCTCCGGCGGCCTGACGGGGAGCAACGATGCTGGCATACATATTGAGGCGGCTGCTGCTGATGATTCCGACGCTGATCGGGGTGGTGACGATCACGTTCGCGGTCACGCAGTTCGTGCCGGGTGGCCCGGTGGAGCAAGTGCTCGCGCAGTTGCGCCACGGCAGCACGCGGGGCGGCGAGGCGGGCGCAGGCGGGGGCGGCTACCACGGCAGCCAGGGCGTCGACCCGCAGCAGATCGAGCAGATCCGCAAGCAGTTCGGTTTCGACAAGCCGCCACTGCAGCGCTATCTGCTGATGCTGAAAAGCTATGCGACGTTCGACCTCGGCCAGTCCTACTTCGCGCACCGCAGCGTGTGGACGGTCATCCGCTCCAAGCTGCCGGTGTCGATCACGCTCGGGCTGTGGACGGTGATCCTCACGTATCTGGTGTCGGTGCCGCTCGGCATCGCGAAGGCGGTGCGCAACGGCTCGCGGTTCGACACCGCGACGAGCGTGCTGGTGCTGACCGGCTACGCGGTGCCGGGCTTCGTGCTCGGCGTGCTGCTGCTGATGCTGTTCGGCGGCGGCACGTTCTGGCAGGTCTTTCCGATGCGCGGGCTCACGTCGGACAACTTCGACGAGCTGACGCTGGTCGGCAAGACCCTCGACTATCTGTGGCATGTCGCGTTGCCGGTGACGGCCTCGGTGGTCGGCAATTTCGCGATCGTCACGATCCTCACGAAGAACACGTTCCTCGACGAAATCGGCCGGCAATACGTGCTCACCGCACGCGCGAAGGGCGCGCCGGAGCGCGACGTGCTGTGGAAGCACGTGCTGCGCAACGCGGCGATTCCGCTGCTCACCGGGTTGCCGGCCGCGTTCGTCGGCGCGTTCCTGAACGGCAACCTGTTGATCGAGACGCTGTTCTCGCTCGACGGGATGGGGCAACTGTCGTACGACTCGGTGATCCGCCGCGACTATCCGGTCGTGCTCGGCTCGCTGTTCCTGTTCACCCTGATCGGTCTGCTGACCAAGCTCATCGCGGATATCTGCTATGTCCTCGTCGACCCCCGTATCCAGTTCAGCCGCCTGGACCACTGATCCGGCCGCCATCGCGTGCACGGCGTCGCCGTCGCCGTGGCGACGCACGTGGCTGCGGTTTCGCGCGCAACGACTCGGCTACTGGAGCCTCGTGATCTTTGCCACGCTGTTCGCACTCAGCCTGCTGGCCGACGGATTGTCGAACGACCGGCCGCTGCTCGTGCGCTACGATGGACACTATTATTTTCCGATCCTGAAGGATTATCCGGAGACGCAGTTCGGCGGCGATTTTCCGGCGAAGACCAACTATCTCGATCCGTACATCCGCGCGAAACTCGAGTCGCACGGCAACTTCGCGATCTATCCGCCGAACCGCTACCGCTACGACACGATCGACTACTTCGCGTCGCGGCCGTATCCGGCGCCGCCGTCCGCGAGCAACTGGCTCGGCACCGACCAGTTCGGCCGCGACGTGCTCGCGCGGTTGCTGTACGGGTTTCGGCTGTCGGTGCTGATGGCGTTGGCGCTGACGGTGTCGGGTGTCGCGCTCGGCGTGCTGACGGGGGCGCTGCAGGGCTTCTACGGCGGGCGCACCGATCTCGTCGGGCAGCGCCTGATCGAGGTCTGGAGCGCGCTGCCCGACCTGTACCTGCTGATCATCTTCGCGTCGATCTTCGAGCCGTCGCTGTGGCTGCTGTTCGTGCTGCTGTCGATGTTCGGCTGGCTCGTGCTGTCCGACTACGTGCGCGCGGAGTTTCTGCGCAATCGTGCGCTCGACTACGTGAAGGCCGCGCGCACGATGGGGTTGTCGAACCGGCAGATCATGTGGCGGCACGTGCTGCCGAACAGCCTGACGCCGGTGATCACGTTCCTGCCGTTCCGGATGAGCGCGGCGATCCTGTCGCTGACGAGCCTCGACTTCCTCGGCCTCGGCGTGCAGCCGCCGACGCCGAGCCTCGGCGAACTGCTGCAGGAAGGCAAGAACTACCTCGACGCATGGTGGATCTCGATCTCCGCGTTCTCGGCGCTGGTCGTCACGCTGCTGCTGCTCACGTTCATGGGCGACGCGCTGCGCAACGCACTCGACATGCGCGCGCGCGGCTCGGCCTTCGGCGGGGAGCAACGATGACGACGCCGTTGCTGGACATCCGGCGGTTCTCCGCGCACTTCGGCGCGAAAGCCGCCGTGCAGGATCTGAGCCTCTCGGTCGGACGCGGCGAGCGCGTCGCGCTCGTCGGCGAATCGGGCTCGGGCAAGAGCGTGACGGCGCTGTCGATCCTGCGGCTCGCGCAGCAGGCGACGCTGTCGGGACAGATGCTGTTCGACGGCGAGGATCTGCTCGCCAAGACCGAGCAGCAGATGCGCGGCATCCGCGGCGCCGATATCGCGATGGTGTTTCAGGAGCCGATGACGGCGCTCAATCCGCTGTATACGATCGGCAAGCAGATCGCCGAGAGTCTGCGGTTGCACGAGGGGCTGCGGGCAGGCGAGGCGCGCGAGCGCGGCATTGCGCTGCTGCGGCGCACCGGGATTCCCGAGCCGGAACGGCGCATCGACAGCTTCCCGCACCAGTTGTCGGGTGGCCAGCGGCAACGCGCGATGATCGCGATGGCGCTCGCGTGCCGGCCGCGGCTGTTGCTCGCCGACGAGCCGACGACGGCGCTCGACGTGACGGTGCGCCAGCAGATCGTCGACCTGCTGATCGAACTGCAGGAGCAGGAGGCGGCCGCGCGCGGAATGGCCGTGCTGCTGATCACGCACGACCTGAATCTCGTGCGGCGCTTCGCGCAGCGCGTGGCCGTGATGGAGCAGGGCGTGCTCGTCGAGACGAACACGACCGCCGCACTGTTCGCCGCGCCGCAGCACGCGTACACGCGCCGGCTGCTGGACAGCGCGCCGCAACGCGCCGTGCAGCCGGTCGCCGCTGGCGCGCAGACGATCCTCGACGTGCAGCAGCTCGCCGTCGATTACCGCATCGCTGCGAAGGGCTGGCGCGCGGTGTTCGGCAAGACGACGTTCCGGGCCGTGCACGACGTGAAGCTGAGCCTGCGGCGCGGCGAGACGCTCGGCATCGTCGGCGAATCGGGATCGGGGAAATCGACGCTGGCGGCGGCCGTGCTCGGCCTGCAGCGGCCGGCGTCGGGCGGCATCGAGATCGACGGCATGCCGCTGGCGTTGCTGCGCACGACCCGCGGCCGGCGCGCGTTGTACGGCCGCATGCAGGTCGTGTTCCAGGATCCGTTCGGCTCGCTGTCGCCGCGCATGACGGTCGAGCAGATCGTCGGCGAGGGGCTCGCCGTGCATCGGCCGACGGCGGCCGGCGCCGCGCGGCGCGCGCGGATCGCGGCCCTGCTGCAGGAGGTCGGTTTGCCGGCCGAAGCGATGCTGCGCTATCCGCACGAATTTTCCGGCGGCCAGCGCCAGCGCATCGCGATCGCGCGCGCGCTGGCGGTCGAGCCGGAACTGCTGGTGCTGGACGAGCCGACGAGCGCGCTCGACGTGTCGATCCAGAAGCAGGTCCTGAATCTGCTGACGAATCTGCAAAAGAAGTACGCACTGAGCTACCTGTTCATCACGCACGATCTCGCGGTGATGCGCGCGATGGCTCACCGGGTCATCGTGATGAAGGCGGGGCGCGTGGTCGAGGAGGGCGATACGCTCGACGTGTTGCACGCGCCGTCCCACCCGTATACGCAGGCGCTGCTCGCGTCGTCGATGCTCGCCCCGGAACCGGGGGCGCAGCAGACGGAAGGGGGCGCGGATGATTGACGTGAAGCGGGCGCGGGGCGCCCGTGCCGTTCGCTGAGGCGCCGCGATGCCGTCGTTCTTCATCGACCGCCCGGTGTTCGCGTGGATCGTCGCGCTCGCGATCGTCGTCGCGGGCGTGCTGGCCATTCCGCAATTGCCGATCGCGCAGTATCCGCGTCTTGCGCCGCCGCGCGTCGTGATCACCGCGACCTATCCGGGCGCGTCGACCGAGACCGTCGACGGCGACGTCGGCAGCATCATCGAGGAAAGCCTCGACGGCGCCGACGGGCTGCAGTACTACGAGACGAGCAGCGACGGTCACGGCAACCTCGAGATCGACGTGACGTTCGCGCCCGGCACCAATCCGGACATCGCGCTCGTCGACGTCAACAACCGGCTCAAGCAGGTCGAGCCGCGGCTGCCGCAGCAGGTCGTGCAGCAGGGCATCGGCGTGTTCAAGGCCGCCAACACGTTCCTGATGCTCGTCACGCTGACGTCGACCGACGGCATGCGCGACTCCGCGCAGCTCGGCGACTATCTGAACCGTTACGTGCTGCGCGAACTGAAACGTGCGCCGGGCGTCGGCGCGGCCGAGCTATGGGACGCCGACGAGGCGCTGCGGGTCTGGCTCGATCCGAACAAGTTGCGCGAATACGACCTCGGCGCCGACGACGTGATCGCGGCGATCGGCGTGCAGAACGCGACGGTGACGGCCGGCGCGATCGGCGATGCGCCGTTCGTGCACGGCCAGCAGCTCACCGCGACGATCGTCGTCAAGGGGCAGTTGACGTCGCCGGAGGAGTTCGGCCGGATCGTGCTGAAGTCGAAGCAGGACGGTTCGGTGGTGCGCGTCGCCGACGTCGCCCGCGTCGAAATCGGCCGCGACGACTATTCGTTCTATTCGCGGCTGAACGGCCGTCCGGCGGCCACCGTCGGCATCCAGCTCGGCCCGCGCGGCAACGCGCTCGAAACGTCGAACGCGATTCGCGCGCGGCTTGCCGAGCTGTCGAAGACGCTGCCGCCGGGCGTCGCGGTCGAGATTCCGTTCGACGGCGCGCATTTCGTGAAGATCGCCATCCGCGAAGTCGTGCTGACGCTCGCCGAGGCCGTCGTGCTGGTGTTCTGCGTGATGTGGCTGTTCCTGCGCGAGTTGCGCTACACGCTCGTGCCGACGGTGGTGATTCCCGTCACGCTGATGGGCGCGTTCGTCGCGATGTGGGCGTTCGGGCTGTCGATCAACGTGTTCACGATGTTCGGCCTCGTGCTGGCGATCGGCATTCTCGTCGACGACGCGATCGTCGTGGTCGAGAGCGTGCATCGCGTGATGGAGGAGGGTGTGTCGCCGCGCGATGCGACGCGCCGCGCGATGAAGCGGATCGGCGGGGCGATCGTCGGCGTGACGGCGGTGCTGACTGCCGTGTTCGTGCCGATGGCGTTCTTCCCGGGCAGCGTCGGCGGCATCTACCGGCAGTTCGCGGTGTCGATGATCGCGTCGATGCTCGTGTCGTCGTTCATGGCCCTGTCGCTCACGCCGGCGCTGTGCGCGAACCTGCTAAAACCGGTCGGCCGTCACGAAGGCGGGGGCACCCACGTGCCGCGACGCAGCCTCGGCGCGCGCCTGGCCGACCGCTTCGGCGTCGGATTCGCGCGCGCGGAGGCCGGCTATCGGCGCCTGACCGTGACGGCGGTACGCCGCACCGGCGCGGTCGTGGGCATCTACGTCGCACTCGTGGCCGTGTGCGGGCTGCTGTCCTGGATGATGCCGGGCGGTTTTCTGCCGACCGAGGACCAGGGGCAACTGCAGGTGATGATCCAGTTGCCGGCTGGCGCCACGCAGGCGCGCACGGCCGCGGTCGTCCAGCGCGTCGAGGCGATCCTGCGGGCGGAGCCGGCCGTCGCGAACGTGACGAGCGTGATCGGCTGGAGTTTCGCGGGCAGCGGGCAGAACGTCGGGATGGCATTCGTCGAGCTGAAGGACTGGTCGCAGCGCGACGTCGATGCGATGACGTTGCGCGATCGGCTCAACCGGCGTTTCGACGCGATTCTCGACGGCGACGTACAAGCGACGCTGCCGCCATCGGTGCCCGGCCTCGGTCACGCGGACGGCTTCACGTTTCGTCTCGAGGATCGTGGCGGGGTCGGGCTCGACGCGCTGAAGGCCGCTCGCGAGCAATTGGCCGCGCGCGCGAAGGTGGACCCGGCGCTCGCGTCCGTGCATTTCGAGGACTTGCCGGATGCGCCGCGCATCGAGCTCGACGTCGATCGCGCGAAGGCGTATGCGCTCGGCGTGCCGTTCGAGCGCATCGCGGGGCTGCTCGGCGGCACGTTCGGCTCGAACTACGTCAACGATTTTCCGGCGTCGGGCCGGATGCGCCGCGTGATCATCGAGGCCGATCCGGGCGCGCGCGCGACCGACGCGCAACTGATGGCGCTGACGGTGCCGAACCGGACGGGGGACATGGTGCCGCTGTCGGCTATTGCCGCGCCGCACTGGACGGTCGGGCCCGTGATGCTGAATCGCTACGACGGCTACCCGTCGCTCGACGTCAGCGGCCGGGCGGCGACCCACACCAGTTCGGGCGCGGCGATGGCGGAGATGGAGCGGCTGGCCTCCATGCTGCCGGCCGGGATCGGCTACGACTGGGTCAACGCGGCGCGCGAGGAGCGGATCGCCGAGCGGCAGACGCCGCTGCTGGTCGGGTTGTCGGTGCTTGCGGTATTCATGGCGCTCGCCGCGCTGTACGAAAGCTGGACGATTCCGCTGTCGGTGCTGACGATCGTGCCGCTCGGCATCGTGGGCGCGTTGGCGGCGGCGCTCGCGCGCGGGATGCCGAACGACGTGTACTTCAAGGTCGGGATGATTACGGTGATCGGGTTGTCGGCGAAGAATGCGATTCTGATCGTGCAGTTCGCACGCGAACTCGTCGCGCGCGGTGTGTCGCTGCGGCAGGCGGTGGTGGAGGCGGCGGCCGCGCGGTTTCGGCCGATCGTGATGACGTCGATGGCGTTTCTGCTCGGCGTCGTGCCGTTGGTGCTGGCGACCGGTGCGGGCGCGGAAAGCCGGCGTTCGATCGGGACCGGCGCGTTCGGGGGCGTGCTGGCGGCGACGATGTTCGGGCTGGTGTTCGCGCCGGTGGCGTTTCGGGTCGTCGTGTCCATAGGCCGGCGCGGGCGACATGCGGCGGTGACGAAGCGCATGGAAACGGCCGGGAATCTGGAGGTCGACTGATGTGCGCGACGAGGTGTTGGGGTGGGAGCAAGGGGCGACGACGTGCGAATGTCACACGACAGCCGTCAACTCGGCGGTGCGCGACGCCACGCACGTGCTCGAAGGATTGCTCTATCAGGAATCCTATCTGCTTCTCGAGGAACCCCATACGGGCACGACCGGGAAATCCCGTGCTCGAGCGGTACCCGTCCCGGCTAAACAAAACGGTTCGGACCGGCGAGCGCCTGCCGTGTGCTCCATTGCGGCGCATTCGCGAGCGGGTGAGAAAAGCAGCAGAACAAGGAAGAAAGGCAACGGTAGCGGTTGATGAACCATATCGATTTTTATTCGGCACCAACCGAGTGCATTTAATGCACCTAAACAATGTTTCGTGTCGTCAAATATTTTTTGACGCGTCGATTCTGGCCTGCTATGTTCGCGTCCAAAGTAAAACTCTGGTAGTGAACGGTAATGAAGATTTCGTGCATTACGACTTCAAAGTGAAGACGTAAAGCGGCCCTTCAACGGGAGACTGCCTTTCCTGCCAGCGCGTACGCCGTGACGGATGAAGCGGCATGGCGGGAACGTGCCAAATGCCGTTTGCAGTGCGGCTTGCATGCGGCCGCTCGAAGCATGGATGGATCGATTCATGTAATTAGAGATGCTAATTTTTGTAGTTATCCGTTTCTTGCATTTCAGATTAATTATTATTGTAAACAAAAGAAATGGTATTGAAAGAAATAAGCGATTGGACGGAGTGGTTGTGAGCACAAGATGAAAAATCGGGAATGCGGGGCAACGCTATTTAAAGGCCGGCGAATCTCCGTGCATACGAAAAGGTCAGGCCTTGCGACGACAGAGGGGTGTTATGAAACCAACGGCTTTGGGATCGGCAATACGCAGCATCGCATGGGCTGAAGTCGCGTTGACGGCGGCTTTGGGTACCTCCGCTTACGCGCAGACAACGCCTGTCGACGGGAGCGTCGCCGTCGGGCAAACCGGCAGCACTGCCGCGGCGGCGCCCGCGCCGGCATCGGGCGCCGCCGAAGGCGGGCAGACCGTGAAAAAGCTCGACAAGTTCGAGGTGACGGGCTCGTTGATCCGTACGTCCGACAAGGTCGGCCACACCGAAGTGCAGGTCATCACCGCGAAGGAAATCCAGCAAAGCGGATACACGACGGTCGCCGATTTCCTGCGTTCGACCTCGGCCAATTCCGCCAGCAGCTGGGGCCAGACGACGATGAACAGCTCGGCCCCCGGCGGCGCCGGCATGGCGTTGCGCGGGCTCAGCGAGAAATACACGCTCGTGCTCGTCGATGGCCAGCGCGTCGCGAACTATGCGCAGTCGGTGAACTTCACCGACACGTTCTTCGACGTCAACGCGATTCCGCTGAACATGGTGGAGCGCGTCGAGATCGTCAAGACCGGCGCGGTGTCCGTCTACGGGTCGGACGCGATCGCGGGCGTCGTCAACATCATCACGAAGAAGAACTTTCAGGGCCTGCAGATCGACGGCCAACTCGGCAAGGCGCAGCATCCGGGCGACGGGCAAGGCAACTTCAGCGTACTGGCCGGCTTCGGCGATCTGAATTCGGATCGCTTCAACGTCACCGCGGCCGCCAGCTATTACCGCGATTCGGGCTCGACGCTCGGCGATCGCGACATGACGTCGGCGCAAGACTTCACGCAATATCCCGGCGGCCTGGCCGCGCCGCTCGGGCCGAACCAGCAGTCGTACTGGTCGCTGGCGGATGGCTCGAAGGTGCCGCTTTCGCCGTGCCCGCCGGGCAGCAAGACGAGCGCGACCAATTGCACGTACAACCCGGCCGCCTCGACATCGCTCGTTCCGTCCACGACGCGCCTGAACGCGAAGGTGCGCGCCACCTTCAAGATCGACGACAACACGCAGGCCTATGCGGGCTTCTGGGTGAGCCGCGATGAAACCGTCCAGTCGCAGGGGCCGGCCTCGATCTCGAGCACGACGAACGTCTACAACCCGTCGACCGGATCCGTTTCGCCGTTGCCGCGCACCGTACCGGTGAGCAACCCCTATAACCCGTTCGGCGTGCCGACGGCGATCAACCTGACCTTCCCGAGCAACGTCGTGGGGGCGGATACGGTATCGACGTTCTGGATGGCGAATACGGGCGTCAAAGGCGCGTTCGACGCGGGCCGGTTCGGCGCGTGGGACTGGTCGGCCGATTACGGCCATTCGCAGAGCACGGTCGATACGACGTACAGCAACCGGATCAACGTCGCGGGCCTGGAGAACATGCTCGCCAACGGCACCTACAACTTCTCGAACCCGGCCTCCACGCCGAACGGCCTGAAGGGTGTTTTCACGGACGACGATCAGCAGGCCATCTCGAAGATCGACAGCGTGACGGCCAAGGCTTCGACGTCGAATCTGTTCACGCTGCCCGGGGGACCCGTCGGCCTGGGCCTGGGCACCGAGTTCCGCCACGAATCGTCGACGATCAACCCGCAGACGCTCGCGTCGCAAGGCGTATCCGCGCCCGCGAACGTGCAGACGGTGGAGGGTTCGCGCAACGTCGCCGCCGCGTTCTACCAGGTCGACATTCCGATCCTGCGCAACCTGACGTTCACGCAGGCGGGCCGCTACGATCACTACAGCGACTTCGGCGGGGCGTTTTCGCCGAGCTTTGCGCTGCGTTTCCAGCCCGTGCAAATGCTGACGACGTATGCATCGTATAGTCGCGGCTTCCGCGCGCCGACCCTCGTCGAAAACTCGCAGGCCGTCTATCTGTCTCACCAGAACCTCGTCGATCCGAACGATCCGAGCGGTGTGCCGACGAAGCACTTCACGACGGAGCAAGTCGCGGGCAATCCGAATCTTCAGCCCGAGCACACGAAGAACTACAACATCGGCTTCCAGCTTTCGCCCGACGCGATGACCGATATCGGCGCGGCGTTCTACAAGGTCCGCATCGACGGCGTCATCGGCACCGACGATCCGAACGCGGTGCTCGTCGCCAACGATCCCTCCCGCGTCGTGCGCAACGCCGACGGGTCGGTGCGTTACCTTGTTCAGCATTTCGTGAACCTCGGCGCGCTCGACACCGACGGTTTCGATCTCAACTTCCGCAAGGCGCTGCGCACCAAGTACGGCACGTTCACGCTCTCGGGCGACTGGGCTTATGTATGGCACTTCAAGCTGCACAGCCCCGGAACCGCACCGCAGGACTTCGCCGGCAACAACCTTGCGCTGCTGCAGCCGTTCGGCGCGAGCAACCCGCGCTGGAAGGGCAATACGAGCCTGAGCTGGGACTACCGGCAACTGATCACCACGCTGACCTGGCAATACACGGGGCCCTATACGAACGCCGTGGCCGCGGAATTCGGCGACGGCGGCACGGGCTCGGTGGCGTCGTACAGCCAGTTCAACCTGATGTTCAACTACCGCGGCTTCAAGCATTGGACGATTTACGGCGGCATCACGAACCTCTTCGACAAGAAGCCGCCGTTCGACGTCGAGTGGCAAGCCGTGCCCGACATCACGGGCTATGATCAGTCGCTCTACACGGACCTTGGCCGTTTCTTCCAGATCGGCGCGACGTACCGGTTCTGACGGCGAGGAAGCCGCCAGGCGGCAACGGGTCCCGGCGCGCGACGCGCGCCGGGACGACGAAGGACGAACACGGACCGGATCGGCTGCATCGAGCAGAAGTATGGTGGTCGAGATGCAGGTTCGATCCGCGCTTGAGGCGCACCTCGTGGGCGTCTTCGTGGTCTTGCTTCTGGACTGGCAGCCAGCCTCACTCGAGATCAAGTGCGGAGGCGTAAGGTTTGAACGCGAGGACGCGCGATCCCGGAATTGCGACCGAGGAGGGTAACGAACGCGGGGTATTTCCAACGCAATTCGGCGCACGTGTGACCGGACCATGCGGCAGGTTGGTCGACCGAATATCGGTCGCGCGGGCTTCATTTGCCGATGACGTCGATCCCGGATGCTCGCGTGCTGCCAATCGCGTAGTGTCCGCCAGCAGCTCATGCCTGAATCGCAGCCATTTTCGGCGGAAGCATTTCCCGGGGAATTCTGGCTTGCAGTACGAACGACGGTGGCCAGCAGTATCTTTTCCAGATTTTTCTAATTTGACATAATCAAAGTTATCGACAGTTTTGGTGTGTAGCAGCTAAGTTCAAATGTCCGCTTCCGGCTAAGTTCAGATGTCCGTTTTTCGACCCGTCGTAAGCTGACCGAC